>JAIPDI010000046.1 GCA_021737785.1 Deltaproteobacteria bacterium | reverse complement strand
GACGAATCTTTGACCTTAAGGCAGTTCCCTATTCTATGGATTCGGGAGGATGACATTTTCGCAGGGAAGTTTTCAGCATCCGTGTCGTATTCTGCACTTATTAGTTAGTCAATTTATTTAGGACTACCAAAAGTAACCCAGAACCCCGGCCAATTCAAGGATAATATAGGCATCTTGCATCAGAAGGTTTCCCTAAATATCAGAAAACCTCAATTATCTTTTTGAATTTTCAGGTACAAAACTGTCATACAGGACAGGGCTTTCGTACAGGCTTCATTCCTCCAAGACGCATATTCATCTCACTTCAAACCAGCCTTCTGCAGAGCGTCGATTAAGCGTTCCTTGGTGGCCCTCTGAAAATTATACCAACCATACTTACCAATACTCTCCAAAGAGGTTCTCGGATTTATTCTCAGAATCTCTTCGGCTTCAGCACCAGCGTCTTCCATACGGCCTGACAGGCTATAAGATGCTGTCAAACCAATGTGCGAAGACAAAAAGTCAGGCCAAAGATCGATCGCTTTCTTAAATGCTGCGATCGCCTCTTCATACTGGCCCATCACAAGATATGAAAAACCTAAAGTCTCATAGACAAACGGTTCACGTTCAGGCTTAGGTCTGAGGCTTATTGATTTTTTAGCCATCGAAAGGGCTTCCTCGTGCCGCCCTGTAAGGATCAGAACCCATGACAAATTACGGCAGGATTCAGCATCTTTAGGGTTACGATTAAACACTTCCTGCATCGTTGTAATGGCTTCCTCAGTTTGTCCCGTGCAGGCACGGGCAACGGCTAAGTTGCCTGCGTACCAACCTGGACTGTACCAACCTAGACTATCCGGGTTCAGGCTCAACGCTTTGTCAAGCATCCCAACGGCTTCCTCCGGCTTGCCTGCAGCAATAAGAGCAACCCCTAAATAGGCATGTGCGTCAGCGTTCTTAGGCGCGTGACTGACCCCTTTTTTAGCTATCGCAATAGCCTTCTCATACTGGCCTGTCCAGAAATAGGCCCCGCCCAATGGAGAGAGGTACCAGCTTGGGTGTTTGGGGTCTATACGGATCGCCTTCTCAAAAAATGGAATAGCTTCCTTGAACTTGCCCGCACTGAACAGAGCATTGCCAGAGAAGGCGTTTATAAGAGAGCTGGCGGGATCGAGGGCTAAGGCTTTTTTTTGCGCAGCCACAGCCTTGTCAAATTGCCCTGTCTTAGCATACACATTGGCTAACACCATGTAAGCTCGGGGGCTTTGTTCATTAAGGGAGAGTGGCTTCTTTGCCAGTTCTACAGCCTTCTCATATGATTTTCCAGGGGTTTTGGTCCATCCAAACTCGGCTTCATGGAAATAAGTCCAGGCCAATAGTACATATGGGCGGGCATAATTGGGGTCCAATGCAATGGCCTCTCCATATAACCGTCGGGCTATCTCATTATCATTTTTATTAAAGCGCAAATGATGGTATCGCCCCTTCAACAATTTCAGGTATGCCTCCAGGTTTTTTGTGCCTTTGCCTAAACCAGACGCAGTCTCTCCCTCTGTTAGTTTAACCTGCAAGGCCGTTATCACGTTCTTCGTGATACCATCCTGGAGGGCAAACAGGTCTTTCAGGTCCCGGTCGTAGCGTTCCGACCATAGGTGATTCCCTGTCCTGGCATCAATGAGCTGGGCCGTGATCCGCAGTTTGTCTCCCGATTTTTGAACACTTCCCTCCAGCACATACCGCACACCCAGCTCCTCGCTGACCTGCTGCACCATCACGGGCTTGCCTTTGTAGGTAAAGACCGAATTGCGGGCAATCACCAACATCCGTGGTGTTTTGGACAGCGCCGTGATAATCTGTTCAGTGATCCCGTCACTCAGATAGTCTTCCTTTGGGTCGCCGCTGATGTTGGCAAAAGGGAGAACTGCGATAGAGGGCTCATCAGATACAGGTATTGGCGTCTTGTCGGATGACTTAGGAGCAGGGGCTTTTTTGGAGGCAACCTCCACCTTAGTAGGTGAGGGACGTAAGTAAGAGTGCCAGACTGCCAAGGCCCCTCCACCCAGAATAAGGACAACGACTATTGACAAGACAACATTACGCCATGTTTTTCCTACAGCCCTTTTCGCCTTTATAACTCTGTGAGCGGCTGCGCCAGGATAAGATAGAATTCGATACACTCGTATCGGTTTGTCAATATTCTTGACCTCGTGCTCCCCCTGATACTCAAACTCCAATCCCAGCTTACCCTCAATGCTGTCATACACCGTCCCAGAGATGGAAATCCCTCCCCCTGCAGCCAAGCCCTCGACTCTCGCTGCGATGTTGACACCGTCCCCGTAGATCCGTTCTCCTTCCTGAATAACATCCCCTGAGTTGACACCGATGCGAAATTCCATCTTGCGCTCAGGGGTTAACTCCTCATTTCGCTCGGCGAGTTCCCGCTGAATCTCTACAGCGCAATTCACCGCATCTAAACCACTCCCAAATTCGGCCAGGAGATTATCGCCCGGAGAATCCACCACCCTCCCGCGGTATTTCACGACAAGCCTGGCGATAGCCCTTCGGTAAGCCGTGAGCGTCCGGACAGTCTCATCCTCATCGGCCCTCATGAGACGACTGTACCCTTTGACATCGGCGCTTAGGATAGCGGTCAGTTTGCGCTCAAATCTTTCTGTGTTCATGGGATGACCCAGTAAATTGAAAAGCCCCCATGGACATACAAAAGTCCCTTGGAGGCTTTTTAATTGGAACCTTCCGATTGAGTTGTATCATGACAGACTCCAGAAGGTTAAAGTTATGTTGTTTTGTTCACTGGGGGAAAGAATGGATAATACTAATAGCGAATCCTATTTCATATAGAGAAGCCGTTTAATGTCAAGGAAAATTCGGTTACACGGATCGGCTTATTGTGGCAAATTTTGGGATTGAAAAATAAAACAGCTTGCCTAAGGTTTCTTTGTGTATGGCATTGCCCTCGGGAAAGGACTACGTGCATGATCATCGTCTCTGAGCACTCGCCAATTCGTGAAGGCTACAAAATGAAAGGTTGAAAAGTCAATAAGTGAAGGATACAAAAGGTATCTTTTGGAAATCCCACAGATTTCGGGTCACCCAAAACCTGGTATATGCCTACGTTTCCAGCGACTCTCAAAAGACGCCTTTTTGAATGGTCGCTAAACTTTTTTTAGAAAAGAGATAATAAGCTCCTTGCCAATCGCTGTCCGAATCAACGCTGTTACGGGAAAAGAGGATGGGTTGAGGGGGTGCCTAAGCTGCGCTATGGGTTGGGCTGTGAGGTGAAGAGTTGCCGAGTTTTTGGATAGGCCTTTTATGTATCCGATTTTTGTCGTTTGTCAAGGATTTTTGTTTGAAAGTTGGCTTAAATGACCTGATTCGCCCGAGGCGAGAGTCTAGGCCGGCAGGGAGGCAATCCGTACCGGCCTTTTTGTTTCTTATCCCACGAGCCAACGACGGGAGGTCCCATCCATGATCATCGCCAAAACCGCCCAGCACCGCTTTGACGAATCCGATGTGGCCCGGCTGATTGAGTACGACGGGAGCGACCTGCCAGTGTAGAGAGGCGGGACCGTGAAGCTGCGCATCTGCCACGGTGGAGCGGCCGGGTCCTATCCCCTGGCCTGCCGGATGCAGGGCCGCACATCGGCACTTTGTCGTTGACCCCAAGGGGTACCAATACTATAAGGCGTGTCTGGCGGGTTTCCCGGGCATCGGGGTCTATCCCCGGCATTGGGTGTGCCGCAGACGGTTCTTTTCTGATGGCATGGACCCATGAACCGCTCAAAGGACGCAAAGGGATTTGCCTTTTTCGTTTGTCGTTCAGAGGCCGACAAAAGAAAACCCCCTTTCACCGATTCTGATTCGCTGAGTGTATGTGAAATCGCGATGTTGTCTCGTCATCCAAAATGGTGTAGCCTCAGCATGGTCGCCGGGCCGCCTCGATGGGGAAAATCGATCGGGGAGCACCATTTGTCGACAGGCCTGGAGGGAATCGGAGGATTGTCTGGGTGACGACGCGGAGCACCATCGAATGGACCGAGCAGAGCTGGAACCCATGTACCGGGTGCACCAAGGTGTCGCCGGGCTGTCAGAACTGCTTTGCGGAGAGGATGGCCCTGCGTCTGAAAGCCATGGGCATGAAAGGGTACGCGAACGGGTTCACCCTGACGGTCCATCCCGATAGACTGAACGCCCCCCTGTTGCGCCGGAAACCGACTGTCTACTTTGTCAATTCCATGAGCGATGTGTTTCACAAGGCCGTGCCGGACGATTTTATCGACCGGATATTCGCCGTCATGGCACAGACGCCCCGGCACATCTATCAGCTGCTCACCAAGCGGGCCGACAGGATGGCCCGCTTCCTGTCCTCCAGAGAGGTCCCGAAAAACGTCTGGATCGGTGTGACCGTGGAAAACCGGGAACACGGTCTCCCAAGGATGGCGACCCTCAAAACCATCGATGCCCCGGTCCGATTCCTCTGCATGGAGCCCCTGCTGGAGGACCTGGGGGATCTCGATCTTGCCGGCATCCATTGGGTGATCGTGGGCGGAGAATCCGGGCCCCGCGCCAGACCCATGAAACCCGCGTGGGTGCAATCAATCAAAGACCAGTGCGATTTGGGGCAGGTCCCCTTTTTTTTCAAACAATGGGGCGTCTGGGGACCGGACGGCAAGCGGCGATCCAGAAAGGCCAACGGGAGACACCTCCTCGGCCGGACCTGGGATGAGATGCCGGCACTGGCGGGGTCGGTCTCTGCGACGCAGCGAAAAGAGAGTGATTGATTCTATGAAAAAGACAAAAAAAACGGCAAATCATCGAAAGGTAAAACGCAGACAGCCCACGGCAAGACGGATGGCTGCACCGGCATCCAAGAGGAGCCAACAGAGAGATGACGCCAAGGTCATGGATTTAATAAGTTATTCAATTACATACGATCCGATCGACGATGAGTATTCGCATCTGGTACCAGCAAAAATCGAGAAAGAAATCAGCGAGCTCTATCTTTTGTCAGTTGAAAAACCCAAGGAAGCCATCCCTCGACTGGAGGAATTAAGGGGCCTCTATCCCGAACACCCGCGTATCTGCAATTATCTGGCCGGGGCCTATTCACATGTCGGGGATTCAAATAAGATGATTGAAATCGTTGAGGAAAACTACCGAAGAAATCCCGGATACCTATTCGCCAAAATGAATTATGCAGAGATTTGCCTGCAAAGGGGTGAAACTGAAAAGATACCAGAAATAGTGGAACATAAGTTCGATCTGAAGCTCCTTTACCCGGAAAGAAACGCCTTTCACGTAACGGAGGCCGTCTCCTTTTTCGGCCTGCTTGGACTCTATTTCATGGAGATCAATGAATTGAAAAGGGCAGAAAGCATGCTGACAATGCTGGAAGACCTTGACGAGGATGCTCACATGACCAGACGACTCAGGAAACGCATCTCAAGAGCAAAGCGATTTCGACGACTTAAAGACCTGCTTGGCGGTGGACGGTGATGTGACGTGGGACTCGGGGTTTTGGGAAAACCATGCTCGGTCAGGACAAACCCCTTTTTGCCTCACGTAGCTGGAGATCCTGACGCCGCGATATGCCCATCGTGCCTCACCTGATCTCGTGCTTTGGCCTTTGGGCCCCCGCCGCCCTTCCTCGTCTTTCCACAGATGTGTGTGAATCCGAGAAAGTTGAAGGTCTCCGGTTTGAGCTGCCCCCTTTCCAATCCATTCCGGCGGGGGCCTTGTGCCGCGGCTGACCCGCTGGTTCGCCAATAGACCTCCATGGTATCATTGACAACCAAGCCGATAGTGTGTATAATACACATGATGAAAAGTGGGGAAATTATACAACGGTTGAAGAAGGATGGGTGGATTCTCCATCATAAAAAAGGAGACCATCATCAATTCAAGCATCCTGAAAAACCAGGTAAGGTGACAGTTCCTCATCCAAATAAGGATCTCCCTGTCGGCACTCTTCGAAATATTTACCGGCAGGCGGGCTGGCAATGGAGGTGAAAGGATGAAATACGCGGTAGTAATCCACAAAGATGAAAATTCGGATTATGGCGTTACGTTTCCGGACTTGCCGGGTTGTTTTTCCGCAGGGGAAACAATTGAAGAGGCTTTAGCCAATGCCCAGGAAGCCGCCGAGTGTCACATTGAAGGCATTCTGATTGACTCGGAACCCATCCCGGTTTCTACAAATATTGAGAGGCACAAAGAAAACCCTGATTTTAAAGGCGGCATATGGGCAATCGTTGAAGTAGATCTGAGTAAATTGTCCCTCAAGTCAAAAAGGATTAATATCACCATGCCGGAAAGGTTGCTGACTTCATTGGATTATTTTGCCAAAAAGCATGGTGAAACCCGATCCGGCATCTTGGCTCAAGCAGCAACTGAATACATGGCTTCTCGTCAGTAAAACGCACTGTCGAATCGGTTAGCCGGGAGCCTGATCACGAAAAGCCTCCGCCCGCAGAGCGGGTCGAGGCTCACTCCGGGCATCATCTACTCCCCATCCTCCCCGATTTTGGGCTCGGGGACACTGCCAGCATAGAGGGTCACCCCGTATGGAGGCCGGTCCAACCTGAAATCAAAGGGCTTGGTGAAAAAGGGATCGTCCACCACCTGCTTCAGCAGGGCATCTCTGAATCGCGGGTGGGCGATGCTGGCAATGGCCACGGCCTTGTTGCCGGTGGTCAATCCCCTGAGGTCGGCCATCCCGTATTCGGTCACCACCACCACGCCGTCATAGGAAGATGCGGTCAGACTGATCCCGGCCGGATGCTGGGACACGATCTTGGACTCGCCTTTATTCGTGATGCTTTTGAGCGCGATAATCGGCGTACCGAATTCGCGGCGGTTGATGGCCCGGATAAAGTCCGGCTGGCCCCCTACGCCGCTGTAATATCTTCGGGGGTCGATGAAATCGGCCCAGACATTGCCGAACAGGTCGATCCCGATGGCCGTGTTGACAGAGATAAAGGGGGCGTTTTTGCGGATGACCTCGGCACCGTTGGTATAGGCGCAGGGACGCATCTGCACGCCCGTGCGCATGTGGCAGAAGTCATAGAGTTCCCTGGACCCCATGATCAGGGAGGTGGTGCTGTAACCCATATTGGCCTTCTTTTTTCGATTGGTGATAATCCCCATCTTCTGAAGGAGCATGAGCCCGTCGCCGTACAGTTCGGTCTGCACGCCCAGATCCTTGAAACCGCCGTCCCGGATGATCCCGATCACCGAGTCGGGAATCTTGCCGATACCGGTCTGAAGGGTCACGCCGTCGCGGACAAAATGTTTCACAATGAGTTCTCCGATCCGCCGCTCCGCATGGGGAAGATCGTTGAAATCAGGCGGGTCAAAGGCATAAACCGGTTTGACGCCGTCCTCCACCAGGTAGTCGATGGAACTGGCATCCACCACGCTCTGGCCCTGGGTGAAGGGCATGGAGGGATCCAGTTCGGCCACCACCAAACGGGCGTGGTCGATGGCGGTGTGGATCGCCTCCACGGAAAGCCCCAGGCTGTATTCGCCGGTGTGGGGATTTTGGGCCACCTTGATCAACACCACGTCTGTCTGGTATTTTTCCCCGGGCCCGATCAGACTGTCCAGATTGGCGAGCGTGCAGGGAAGGTAATAGGCACGGCCCTGGTTGGCCGCTTTGCGCACCTCTCCCCCTGAAAAAATGGAATAGGCCATCACCCTGTCTTGCAGGCCTTCCTCCACATAGGGGATGGGGCCCTGGAGCAGGAGATGGACCATGCGCATAAATGGCAGCCGGGGAATGCCGGCCCTGATGGATTCGGTCAGGGATTCTATCAGGGTGGTGGGCGTTGCGGCATTGGAGCCGACGTAGCAGGTGACCGTTTCCCGGGCCGGGAAACGCTCCGCGATCACCGCGGCCAATTGATCGGCGTGAATGATGTGAGGCGTCTTGGTCATAAATCGGTTCTCCCTATACAGTTCGATGCCCTCTTGTCATGCCGGCCCCTGCATCAGGGGCGAACCAGATCCGATCCGGCAATCTGAGAAGTCAACCGGTTGATTTGATTGGTGCGAGGGAACCATACGCAAATGTTCTATGCCAGTCAAGGCCAATCCTGCGGCGCTTTCATCTCAACAAAGATGCATGGGTGAGACATATGAGCGCCCGGTGCTAACGACTTGATACCCTGCGACGTCTCCTGTATGATTCCACCGCCCGTGAGAGTGCCAACCGGAAAAAGCCGTTGTGCTTTCTGATTGATGGAGATGGAAATGGAGAGTCTGTTGGATTGGAGTGTGGCCGTTATTGTGTGGCTTCAGCAGTGGTCCGGCCCGGTGCCCGATGCCCTGTTCAAGGCCTTTACGTGGATGGGGAACGAGGGGTGTTACCTTTTGATTCTGCCGTTTGTCTACTGGTGCATCGATCGGGGCTACGGGGCCAGGCTGGCCATTCTCCTCCTCTTTTCCATCTATGTGAACGCCGTGGTAAAATCCCTGGCCCATCAGCCCAGACCGTTTCAGTACGATCGGGCCGTGAAAATGATGGTGAATGCAGGAGGGGGTGGGTTTCCGAGCGGTCATACGCAAGGGACCGTGGTGGTATGGGGCTATCTCATGAGCCGGTTTCAAAGGCCCTGGGTCTGGACAATCGGCATTGTCATGATGGTGTTTGTCCCCCTGTCAAGGCTCTATTTGGGGGTTCATTTTCCCACAGACCTTCTGGGCGGGTATGTCATCGGCGCCATTCTCCTCCTGTTGTGGTTCCGGCTGGAGCCCCCCATCGAGAAATGGCTGTCCGGAAAAGGCCTCTTATGGCAGCTGGGCGCGGCTGTGGGCATCCCCCTGTTTCTTGTGACGATCTTTATCGCCCGGGAAACATATATCCTCGTCCCTGCCGGAACCCTTATGGGTCTCGGGGTCGGGATTGTATTGGAACGCCGATGGATCGGTTTCGAGGCAGAAGGGAGCTGGAACCAGAGGGCATTTCGGTTTGTGCTGGGCGCGGCCATTTTGCTGGCAATCCATTGGGGAGTCAAGACGGCAGTCCTATTCATGGGCCCTGACGCCGTTTTCCGCTTTTTCCGCTATCTGGTCGTCGGTTTCTGGATTACCTTCGTAAGTCCCTGGATCTTTGTGAAGCTGGGGCTCGCCGGAAAAGACACGGGCACCGCAACGCATCAGACAGCCGCCCTCGCAAAATGAGTCAAGCGTAGACCCCTTTACCCCTTTAAATTCTTGCCATTTATGTCATTGGGGGTATAAGAGATTTGAAAGAGAGTAAGAGACCCGGTTGGCAGGAATGGGTCAACGAAATCAACTCCGTCCCAGAGGTGGCGGGGAAAACGCTGGGGAAACCGGTTGAACTGATAAGAAAGCGCAAGGGGCTGAGTGACCGGTTTTTGAGACGAATTGAAAGAGATATTCAGTCACTACTGTCCGGTTAAACTTTTAATAATATGGGTTAACTATATGATTTAATGTGTGAAAGTACCTTTTTTGCAAGGGATCGACTTGCCCAGAAGGTTCGGGTTGTGCTGTTGGGTTGCCCTGAATGCCTGAATGAATGGATCTCATTTTAATTAAAGACCCGGTAGGCCTGGATGTCAAGGCGAAACAGAATCGGGCGCGGGGAAAACCAACTCAGCCTGTACCTGACTGAAACAGGCAGCAAGGACTGGGGCCAATGGGCCTATGATTTGATGCTTTTTAATTGGTGGGTGGATGTGCCTTTCTTCTTGACAACCCCGTGTTCTTTGTGAACAATGAGCATTGCATAAATTTAGTCATTAACTAATGAATGAAAACACTCATTGCAGGAGCCGCCCATGGATCTCCGTTTTGCACCTCACAATACGCACCTCGATGACCCTGAAGCCTTTGAGGTACGGGATCCCCATCTGAAGCAGCTGCACCAGCAAAACCTGGTTCACCGCTCGTATCTCCTGGATGAACTCCCCTCCCACACACCCGGGGTCTATACGTTAGGCGGGGGCCGTCAGATCGGCAAAACCACCCTGATGAAGCAATGGATGGCCCTTCTCATGCAAAAGGGCGTGGCCCCCGAGAGCATCGCCTATTTCACCGGCGAACTGATCGATGACCATCATTCCCTCGTGCGGCTGGTGGGAGACACCCTGGAGGCCATGCCCGCCGACAATCTGACATACCTCATCCTGGACGAGGTGACCTACATACGGGACTGGGACAAGGGCGTCAAATACCTGGCCGACGCGGGCATGCTCCAAAGGGTGGAGCTGTTTTTGACCGGTTCCGACCTGGCGATCATCAGGGAAGCGCGGATGCGTCTTCCGGGCCGAAGAGGAGATTTGGCAACGGTTGACTTCCACCTCTATCCCCTCAACCTGTTGGAAACGGTTCGTCTAAAAAAGCAATTCACCCCCGATGAACTGGACACCCTGGTCAACCACGTCGGCGTTCCTTTCGCGGCGACCATGGAGAGACTATACCGGGAATTTGGTGATTATCTGGTCCATGGCGGATTTCTGACGGCCATGAACGATATGGCGAAGCACGGGAGCATACTGCCCGCGACCTTTTCAACGTACAGCGACTGGATCAGAGGGGATGTTCTGAAGAGGGGGAAACAGGAGCATTACCTGCGAGAAATCATGCAGGCCATCGTGAAACGCTACGGAAGTCAAACCACCTGGAACGGCCTTGCCCAGGACCTTTCCATTGATCATCCCAAGACGGTAAGCGATTACGTGGAATTGCTTGCGGCCATGGACGGTGTTTTCGTTCAACCCGCCCTGATCGAGGACAAGCTGACAGCCGCTCCCAAGAAGGCGCGAAAGGTCATGTTCACTGATCCTTTTATCTTTCATGCCGTGAGATCCTGGCTGACCCCGGTCCGAGACCCTTATCGCGACCAGGTCAGGCCCATCCTCTCCGATCCGGAATGGACGGGGAGGCTCGTGGAGGCCACAGTGATCACCCATTACCGGAGGTACTATCCCACCTTTTACATCAAGGCTGAGGGCGAAGTTGATCTGGCCTATGTCGCACAGAACCGTTTCTGGCCTGTGGAGGTGAAATGGACCGGACAGATCCGGCCCAAAGACCTCAAGCAGATCGTCAAATACAGCGATGGCCGGATACTGACCCAGTCAAAGCAGTCCGGCCATATCCTCGGTGTGCCCACCGAACCGCTCCCCAGGGCCCTGCTCCGCCTGGCTGCAAGAAAGGACAGGCCGGCAGGCGACACAACGGGAGCCCCTTCGACAAGAGCGCGTGTGTCGCCGCCCTGACAGGCCTTCAGCGCCGGAGGCAAGGAATGAGGTATGTCTTGTGCGGTTCTTTGGTGGCTGGATGTTGTAGGTTTTGATCATGCCAAGAAAAGCTGGAATAGATGCACCGGATGCGCTTCATCATGTGATTGTCAGGGGGATCGAACGGGCGAAGATTTTTCGATCCGATTACGATCGTAAGAATATGGTGAATCGTATCGGAGATTTGATTACCGAAACGCAGACCGATTGTTTTGCATGGGCATTGATTCCAAATCCATGAGGGTCAACAAATTGAAAGAGAGAATCGCTTGGAGCTGATCGACTCAAAAACATAAAATCATAGGCGTCCCCATCCTTCTACATAGTGTCTGCGCCTATGGAAGCGCAGCAACAGGAGAATGCCTCCCGTATGCCACCATACGGGCAAGCACATTGACCCCGGTTTCGGGCGTCTGGTAGAAAACGCCGCTATATCTCCTTCCGGGCACGGGGCGCACCGTCCCGGCGTCAGTCCGGGCCAGGGACACACCGATCACAGGTTTTTCATACGTCTCCATAAGTTCCACCATTTTAGAGACCAGGATCTCCTCATAATGATGGCTCATGGCCTTTATCTGATCCAGAAATTCCGGGGAAATTTCAGGATCGGCGTCGCGGGTGGACTGAATCAGCGAATGGACAAATTCGTCTCTGCCCACGACCCCCAGGACCATGACCGCGTCAACGCCGTCCCACTTGGCGAGTTCCTGCATAGCGACGATCGGGGCGTCCAGATCGCGGGTCCCCACCAGATCCACCGGATTTCCCTTGCTCCAGAAGGGCGGGAGATGCTGCCCGATCGCCTCCACCATATGATTCGGTATGGGGGGAACCACCAGTCCTCTGTCGTTGCACTGATCCGCCGTGACGACCCCCCAGCCGCCGCCGAGGGTGACGATGCCCACCCGGTTTCCCTTTGGCAGCGGGAGGGAAGAAAATCCCGCGGAGAGGTTCAGCAGTTCGGACGGCACCCGGGCATCCAGTATCCCTGCCTGGCGGCATGCCCCCCTGAATATGGCATTCTCCCCGCTCATGGAGCCCGTATGAGAGGCTGCAGCCGTTCGTCCGGCCTCGGTCCTGCCGCCCTTGAGCACGATGACCGGTTTTGTTTGATTGACCCGGGTTGCCACTTCCATGAAACGGCCGCCGTGACCGACGCTTTCCAAGTACAGAATAATGATCCGGGTACGGGGATCGTGCTCCAGGTATTCCAGATAGTCGGGGCAGGTGATCATGGCCTCATTTCCCGATCCCACAAAGAGAGAGATGCCGATCCCCTGCTGATCGGCCCAGTGGGTGAGCTGATTCCCCAGGTTGCCGGACTGGGAGATAAAGGCCACCGATCCCTTTCGAGGTCGCGAATGTGCCCCGGTGGCAAAGAGGTCCGCATAGGGGGCGATAATCCCCATGGTATTGGGGCCGATGATGTAAATCCCCTTTTCCTGTCCAATGCTGACAATCTCTTTTTCAAGGTCTTTGCCGGCCTGGTCGCTTTCGCTGAATCCTGAGGTGATGATCACCACCCCCTTCACCCCTTTATCGCCGCATGCCTTCAGGACCGACGGCACGGTCTTCGCGGGCGTGATGATAAAGGCCAGGTCCACAGGATCCGGGATATCTCCGATGTGCCCGAAGACCGGAAGGCCGAACATCTCTTTATAGCCTGGGTTTACGGGGAATATTTTTCCTTTGTAGCCGCCTGCGATAATATTGGAGGCGATGAGCTGACCCCATTTCCCAAACGTGGTGGACGCCCCCACAAGGGCGACCGATTTCGGATTGAAAATAGTTTCGAGGCCGGTGATGAGTTGGTTATCCGTTGTATGTTTCATATGGTGCAAGTCCTCTCCATTCTATTCGCAGGCGTTCGGAGCTGGTGAGCTGTCAAGCTGGTAAGCTGCGAGCGGTTGAGTTGATCAAGCCACGACTGATGAGATGAAATGATACCTTTATACAGCCCTGAACTTGGTATCGGAAGATAGTAAGGCCTCTGGATGAAGGTGTCAAACAGGAAAACCCTGGGAGCCTCTATTGGACAGGCCCAGGCCCACCTGGAACCCCCTGGGATTCAGGAGATGGGAGGGGCGTGTGACAGGGGAATTCTCTCCTTGCAATTTCATCCGGCACCGCTTAAAATGCCTTGCATGTCTCAATGCAACATTATGAAAACATGGCACTTTCAAGATATGTGGGATGCCTGCACGGCTTCCGTTGGCAGCCACGGAGTGCAGGAATTTGTGAAGCGGCTTGTCAGGAGCAAAACAGGGAGGGCATGAATGGGCACGGATAATGTCGTTTTTCTGGAAGTCATCGAATGGTTTGACGAGACCGGCAAAGAGCTGCTTCACAGGATCCCTGAACAGGGGTCCGGGGAGATCAAATGGGGGGCCCAGTTCATTATCCGCGAGAGCCAGGCCGGCGTACTCTTTTACAAGGGAAAGGCGTGCGACGCCTTCGGCCCGGGCCGTCACACCCTGAAAACCGGAAATATCCCCATCATCAATAAGATCATGGCCATCCCATGGGCCATGACCAGTCCCCTTCGCGCAGAGGCCTATCTCGTCAACATGAAGGTCTTTCCGAACCTCAGATGGGGGACCAGGGACCCGGTGGCTTTCAAGGATTCGGAACTGGGTCTCATCCGCCTTCGGGCCCATGGCGTATTCAATATCCAGGTCGTTCAACCCCTTCTCTTCATCAACACCCTGGTGGGCACCATGGGGAAATTCACTACTGAAGAGATCGAGGAGTATCTGAAACGGGTCATTGTGTCCCGCTTTAACGATCACTTGGGGGAGCACTTGGACAGTATCCTCAACCTGCCGGGTCAATACGAAGAGATCTCGACAGGGCTTCAACAGAGATTGAAAAAGGACTTCAGCCACTTCGGCCTTGGGCTGACCCATCTTTACATCGGCTCCATTACCCCGCCCCCCGAGGTGCAGGAGGCCATTGACGACAGGGGACGGCTGAACGTCATCCAGGACCTGGACCGGCTGGTCAAGCTCAAGGCGGCCATGGCCATGGAGAAGGCGGCAGAAAACCAGGGTGAGGCAGGGGCCGGCCTGGGCATGGGCATGGGGTTCATGATGCCGGCCATGTTTGCCGATGTCCTCAGGCCCCAGGGAGGAGGAGGGCCGCAGAAGGCGCAGGCCCTTTGCCCGGACTGCGGACAGCCGGTCACCAGGGATGCCAGATTCTGTCCCTCCTGCGGGCATCAGCAATGGGTCATTGATCAGTGCGCCAGTTGCGGGAAGAACCTTCCGGCCAATGCCCAGTTCTGTCCCAGATGCGGCCATCGGGTTGATGAAAAACCGGTCGCTCGGATCTGTCCTCACTGCAAGGCGGAAAACCTGGCCGGTTCTGCATTCTGCAACCAGTGCGGGGAAAAGATTTGAAGTGAACTAAAGTGCCTGAAGTCAACAGCAGTCAAGCTCGAAGCTCAAAGCCCAGCAAACCCAATGAACCGGTAACCAGTTCAGCGGCAACGGGCATCCGGTATCCGGCAACAAAGGCCGGGAGTCAGGTATCGGGAATCAGAAGACAAAAAATTCATCAGCCGTCACTGTCCGGTAATGACTGACCTGTAACGAGCAACCAGTAATCATCAAGAGTTCGGCAATGGGGTTTACCGTCGTACAGGAATGCCCCCAGTGCGGGGGGCCCGTTGAACTGGACGAGGCCGATCGGCTGCTTCGGTGCCCCTATTGCGGGGTAAACAGCTTTCTTTTCTCCCAAGACGGCTACCGCTTTGTTCTCCCCCACAAGGCAGGCGACCGGGACCTCATCTTCATCCCTTATCTCCGTTTCAGGGGGAGCGTCTTTTCCTGCGACATGGAGGGCGTTCACTACCGCATCGTGGATATCACCCGGTTGGGCGTCCCGTTCAAACGATTTCCCATTTCCCTGGGCCTGAGGCCCCAGGCCATGAAGGTGCGGTTCGCAGGGACGGATGCCGCCGGGTCTTTTCTGAAATGTCTTCTAAAGACCCGTGACATTCTGGCACGTGCAGAAAAGCATTCAGCGTCATCCGATACCGGTGACATGTTTCACAGGGCTTTCATAGGCGATGCCGTGAGTCTCATCTATCTCCCCCTGTATGTGGAAAAAAGGACCCTCTTTGACGGAATAACCAACAGACCGATCGCCAAGTTACCCGAAGGGGGGGATATTTTCTCTTCTCTCACAGACCGCCGCCCCCGATGGAAACTGACATTCTTGGCCACCCTATGCCCCCGTTGCGGCTGGAATCTGACAGGAGAAAGGGACAGCGTGGTTTTGACATGCAGCAATTGCGAGACCGCATGGGAGGCCGGAAAAGGGAGGTTCGTTCAAATGGACCTCGCGGTGGTGTCCGGGGAACAACCCGATGCCGCCTACCTCCCTTTCTGGAAGATTTCCGTCCGGATTACCGGCATCCCCATCGCGTCATATGCCGATTTCATCCGGGCCACCAATCAGCCCAAGGTCATTCAGAAGGCATGGGAAGGGCAGGAGATGTATTTCTGGAGCCCGGCCTTCAAGATCCGACCCAATCGATTTCTCCACCTTTCAAGACGGATGACGGTAACACAGGAAGCACTGGAAGCCGATGGGAGACTTCCCCGGAAAAACCTCTATCCTGTAACGCTTCCCCTCAGCGAGGCCATACAGGGGATCAAGGTGACCCTGGCCGGGTCGGCTGTGAACAGGAAGAAGTTCATGCCCAGTCTCCCGGACATTGGGCTCTCCATACGAGGCGCCTCCCTTGTGTATCTCCCCTTTCGCGAAACGGTCCACGAAATGATCCAGGAGCATACCCATGTCAGCATCAACAAGAAATCACTTGAATTCGGTCGGTTTCTGTGACCGAGACCGCAAAGACCCGCTTCCGCGCCAATATGTGATTGACACCCGGCCTTTCATGATCTATTCTTTTTTTATCTGAAGAAGCGTTGGAACCCGGTGTGTAAACAAGTAATCATGGAGGCCGACAATGACCTATCTGATGAAGATCTATGGGGTATTCATTCTCGCTGCGATCTGCCTGGTGACCCAGCCTGTCTGGGCCGGATTGGAGATGGGCCGGGTTCCCACAAAGGTTGATTTGAAGGGCGACCTTGGTGGAAGATTGGACGGGAGCCCGTGGAGCAGCAGTGAATTGCAAGGAAAGGTCCATGTGATCTTTTATGTGGACCCTGATGAGAAAGACCTCAATAACGATGCCAGCGAGGCCCTGCGCAAAGAAGAATTGCCTCGCGATAAATATCAGAGCTTCGCCATTATCAATATGGATGCCACCTGGCTTCCCAATTTTGCCATCTCTTCCGCCCTGAAAGAGAAGCAGGAACGGTATCCGACAGCCATCTATGTGCGCGACTATGACAAGGTACTTGTGAAGGCGTGGGGCATCGCCGATGACAACAGCGACGTACTGGCTTTTGACAAGGAAGGAAAACTCATTTTTGAGAAATTCGGCAAATTGACGGAATCAGATATACAGAAGCTCATAGAGGTGGTTCGCGCCCACCTTGACAAATAAACAGTCCCGAGGTCACTGACAAATGATATCCGGCGTGTTCCAGCTCAGGCAGATCGGAATCATCCGATCCGAACTGAAAAATATTCATGACTGCCAGCGTCAGGAGAGGGAGGGCGCCGCCAGGGCGTGGATCGAGGTCGATCCTGAATATTCAGCGGCACTGGAAGGTTTGGAAGCAGGGGTCGAGATTCTGGTTCTGACCTGGCTGCACCTGGCAGATCGATCGATGCTAAAGGTCCACCCGAGGGGCAACCCGGAAAACCCGATGAGGGGTGTGTTTGCCACCCGGTCTCCGCACAGGCCCAATCCGATCGGTCTTCACAGAACCCGCGTGATCTCCGTGGCGCCGCCCTCCAGGCTTCAGGTGCAGCCCTTGGAGGTGATAGACGAGACCCCGGTCGTGGACATCAAGTCCGTTCTTTCAGGGGATCGATAATACCAAAATGTAGGTTGTGGGCCTTCAACTCTTCATTAATGTAGATTTGTCAGGGCCTTTTCGGCCTCAGACAATCTGATACGCGTCATCAGAAATCACAGACTGCCAATGAGCTGGGACCAATGAAGGCGGCCTGGTCCCCAAATGCGGGGTTCAGGGCTTTCCTGACCTTCTTGCCTTGTGCGGGCCGGTCATCCATGGCATGGGATTAAAGATGAAACGCGTGTCGATCTTGGTTCTGGCACCTTAATTGCAAAAATTTTATTGATAGGATAGGGGAAGTTTCCGGGTCACAAAGGGCTCTTTATGAATTCCCTCATGCATGAAAGGAGGCCGTTATGTCATTTGATTGGGGACCCCACTTTATTGTTCCCTCGGAGAGTCTGACAAGTTTTTCCGGGGTGGTCCGATTGCGGGAGAGTCTGGATGAGGAACTCCTCCACAAGGAAATGGAGGAACTGGGCATCTCGGGCGCAGTGGTAAAAATCACAAACCCCTGGTATTTTCGAAAGAAAGGGACCGGCAGCTGGATCAAGATCGGCGAGTCTCAAGACATGGAAGAAAACTTTCCTGTCAGATGGGATACCTCAGGGCTGGAAAACGGGTCTTATGAGATACTGGGACTCATGCATGTCTCCATATCCGAACATGAGACCGAACATGTCATCGCCCGTCAGAGCATCGTGGATGTGACTGTCGCCAACTGAGGTTCCGATGCTGCATCATATATTTCAGCTGACTTCATCCCTTATCAGGGCTGAAACCTGTGATTGAGGAATAAGGATCAGAGACGTATGAATGCGTTGGGAGAAACACTCAAACTGGATCGGCCGCTGGTCCTGGCGACCCGGAACAGAGGCAAGATTGCCGAGTTTGCAGAGCTGTTCAGTGGGACTGATATCGAATTAAGGAGCCTTGACGACTTCGGACCTATCCCGCCGGTCGTAGAGGACGGCGAGACATTTGAGGATAACGCCGTGATAAAAGCCCGGTTCACGGCAAGGGTGCTCGGATTGCCTGCCCTTGCCGATGACTCCGGACTGACCGTCAAAGCCCTTGGCGGGGAGCCCGGAGTTCTTTCCGCGCGCTATGCAGGGGAGGGCGCCATTGACCGGGAAAATAATCTCAGACTGTTAGACAGGATGAAGGGTGTAAAGGAAAGGGAAGCCGCCTTCATCTGTGTTCTCGCCATTGCCGTGCCACGGGGCCCGGCCCTCATATACGATGGAATCTGTGAGGGGGTTATATCGGAAGCGCTGACCGGCGGTGAGGGGTTCGGATATGATCCCCTTTTTTATTACCCTCCCTTGAAAAAGACCTTTGCCCAGATGACAAAGGCAGAAAAAAACCGTGTCAGCCACAGGGGAAAGGCCATGGCGGAACTCAAGGGGGAGCTGGAAAAGGTGTGCATCTGGCTGAGGCAAAGGCTGTCAGAGGAGCCATTCTGAGAATTTGTGTCACCTTTTTCCCCGGTCTGTCTCTAAAGTTGACAAAAGGGTTTTTCATGGCTATTATGTTAAAACACTTAAACAATAAGAATCCCAACAAGGAGGATAGTGGAATTATGTTAGAAGTTACTGAAAAAGCAAGTGAAATGATAAAGGATTTCCTGAAGGACAAGGAAGAGATACCGGCCATCCGGATCATGCTCTCCCAAGGCGGCTGATCCGGGCCCTCACTGGGCATGGCTCTGGATGAGTCACGTGAAAACGACGAGGTGTTTGATGACAAGGGTCTCACCTATGTGGTGGAGAAAGGCCTCTACGAAAATATCAAACCCATAAAGGTTGACTATGTCAATTCCCCTATGGGGTCTGGTTTTAATATTTCTTCGAGTATGCAGATGGGGGCATCATGCGGAGGTTCATGTAGCTGTTAATTCGCTGTTCCCCGCCATCAGCAATATAATCGCCACTTTCTGAAGACCCTCTTGAATCAACGGGTCATGCGGAAAGTGGCTTTTTTTATATCGATTACGTGCCATTGCCCATCAAAAGGCCCCTATCTGGCACGAAGTGATCTTGATGCCCAGGGCCTGGCATGCCGATGAGACCGCCATTTTTCGAAGGCCCAGGGATTTCGCGATGTTCCATGCGCTCACGCACGGCAGCCTTCCGTTTTCCAGCCTTTCTTTGATGGCCTCTTCGAGATCCGGCGATACTATTTCTGCCGGCTCGACGATCCGCTTTGCCGGCCGGTATCCGAAAAGCCCCAACTGGCACTTTGTAAGACGCATTTCGAGAAGATCCGCGACATGTCCCACCTCTCCCGGTTGGACGTCCAGATCAGATGCTATCTTGAATGCAACAGCGCATGGAAGTTCTCCGTTCGAAACTTCCTGCTTCAGGGCTGCTTCGATCTCTGGATTCGCCTTGGCGCCAGCCTGATGTTTCTTTGCGAAATGTCCTTTGTCCTTATCCGCGGCCATATCGTCCCCCATGATGACAATGATCTCAAGTTCCTTCAATATATATACCATATATACCATTATTTCCGAAAACTCAATCTGCCTGGCCTGCAACGCGCTTTACACTCTCCACAAAATGGAGTATCAGTTTTCCAAGGGCCGTGAATGACTAAAAGTGAGATCTTACCTGATGAACGGCCTGCACGTATGCATGTCGCCTCAGACAGGGGAAAAGGGCCGGATTGACAGAGCCGGGCCCGGCGCACAAACCCGACGAGGCAACGATGAGACGATTTCCGAGGTCTTTTGACCTGTGCGGCTCGGCCTTGCCTATTCTGAACAGCCATCCACCATGGGGAGCGCACGGGTGGGGTTTTTGCCGGAGGAGAGAAGCCATGATCAAAGAGAATGTCAGAAAAATTTTGGAGTCGCTCCCTCAGGGGGTACAGCTTGTGGCTGCTGTCAAGACACGGACTCCGGAAGAGGTTCTGGAGGCGATCCAGGCAGGGGTCACGATTATCGGGCACAACTATGTTCAGGAGGCGGAGGCCGCATTCCCGACCATCGGCCATCAGGCAAAATGGCACATGATCGGTCACCTTCAGTCCAATAAGGCCAGGAAGGCCGCAGCTATATTCGATATGATAGAGACGGTTGATTCCTTCAAACTTGCACGGGCCATCAATCAGGCCTGTCAAAGCATGCACACATCCATGCCCATTCTCATTGAGATCAACAGCGGTGAAGAATTGCAGAAGGCGGGGGTGATGCCCCGGGATGCCATGTCTGTGATCCGGGAAATTGCGGATCTGGAGAATGTCAAAATCGTGGGTCTTATGACCATGGGACCTTTCAGCGGGGATCCGGAGGATGCCCGGCCCTATTTTAGGAAGACGCGGGAGATTTTTGAGACCATTAAGAACGCCGGCATACCCGGTGTGGAGATGAAGAACCTGTCCATGGGGATGTCCAACTCCTATGGGGTGGCCATTGAAGAAGGCGCCAATATGGTGAGAATCGGCACAAGGCTATTTGGAGAGCGGGATGCCAGGCGGTGATTTGAAAAAGCAGGGAGATCGGATCTATTTTTCCCCTCGATTTTTCGGATTAGCTGCCACTACAAAGGCCGCGGCCCTTTCGTTGCATTCTTTGAGCCTTACGATCAGTGCATCGATCAGCAACTTGAGTTGAGGAGAAAGGGAGTCGTAGTCCCTGCGAAGAAGCTCGAAGTTCAGCACACCTAACTTGACAGGCCCATCCGCAGCGATCACTGAGGCGCTCCGTCCGTCCATGAACTTCCCCAACATGGCCATTTCTCCAAAAACGGCGCCTTGCTTCAGGGTATCCATGGTCACAATTCCCACTTCCGTCCTCTTGGTTACCTTTACCTGCCCAGCCAGAACAACATAGACCCAGTTGCCCCTGCTTCCTTCTTCGATTATAATGTCGCCGGATTCATAGGTCTCCTCCGTGGACAGGTACATCTGCATGAACGGCATTATGTCCATAGGTCAACCTCCTTATCAAGCCATCAAGAAAAAGCCGAGCACCTTCTTTGCATTTTCTGTCAATTCTATAAAAGTCATGCCTATCAGCAATTTGTTCGGCGTTTCACTCTGGTTGAGTGACACGATTTTGGCTTTCAATTCGAGATCTTTTCCGTTGGGCAAGACCGTATTTAAGATAAACAAATCGCTTTCCATATGAGAAAAACTTGATGCGTTCCGGACCGCTATCTCCATCCCGACTCCGCTGAGACTTATATCCTTGATTCGCCCTGACAGACGAGCCTTCGGCGACAGCGCGGCAGGTCGATAATAACACTCCAAGTCGACAGCCTTACGGTAATAGCACCGCTCGGAAACAAATGGATCCCGTTTCTCCGAGGCCTTCCGTCTCTTCTGTTCCTGGTCCGACAGCTGAACCAGGACTTGACCCATTCGGAGAAGACGGGTTAATAGCTGGTCGACTACATACTTGAGCATTGGGGGCATCTCCTGGTATTCCTTTGACAACATAGAGGGATGCCATACTTCGAGCTCAGTTTCTTCAAGTGCCCTGGCTGATGCGGAGCGGGTCTCCCGGTCCCTATTCAAAAAGGCGATCTCTCCGAAAATCTCGCCAGGATTCAAGGTCGTAAGGGCGATTTCCTTATCACCGGATTCCTTAAAAACAAAAACCCTGCCCTTAATGATTTTATAGATGGAGATCCCGTAATCGCCTTGCTTGATGATCAGATCTCCTTCCCGGTATGCCAAGCTGATAACTGGAAAGCGGTTTGGATGCGTGCCTGTCATTGTTTTCACTCCTTTGCCTGATGACGCCGCGCTTGCTACCACAACCATTGACAGAGCACTCCGAATTTTCTTTTTTTAGAGATTCTGGAAAGGAACCCCGAGGGCTTAAGCGTCCCATTCCCACTCATTTCATTCTGAAATCGCTTCGATTGTCAAGCGGAATATTGATTTCTCGGCCCCTTTTTCACGGGAAGTGCCCCCAACCGCCGACGATACTCAGGTCGCGGCATGGATGTTCTTATCCCGCACCCGGTCGATGGAAACTCGTTCCCGCAGGGAAGAGCAGTCTGTAATTGGCATCCATAAGGCATCAACCAGATCCGCTTTTCACACGAAAATTCTTGACCCAGGTTGGATGAACCGATTAGAACAGACTTACAACAGCAATCCGTTTGAGTCCTGTTGTCAAATGGTCTTTGTGCAATCCTGGGAATCGGTGTGCTGAAAGATGCGGGTTCCTTTTTTATGTGCCTGGGATTCGGACCCTGTTGGGACGTGTCCACTATGTACGTGGATCTACTATTCTCCTGGTGCGCGCATCATGGAGGTCAATATTTGGCATTCGCTGCAAAAGAGATGAGGCGCCTGATGGGGAAGGCCATTCACACCCATCAGATGATCCATGACGGCGATCACCTGCTGGTGGCAGTGTCAGGTGGAAAGGACAGCCTTTCTCTCCTGTGGCTCTTGCAGGAACGGATTCGACGGATTCCGATCCAATACCGGATCACTGCGGTCCACGTGGACCCGGGCTTCGGGACGGATTCGGCCGAACAGATGGGCCTCTTTTTCTCGACCCACGGCTTTGATTACCGGGTGATCAAGACTCAGATCGGCCCCCAGGCCCACAGTCCGGATAACCGGGAAAACCCATGCTTTATATGCTCCCGCATGAGAAGAAAGATCCTCTTTGAGCTGGCTGGAGAGATCGGCTGCACCCGGATTGCCTTCGGGCATCATAAGGATGACATCATCGAGACCTTCTTTCTGAACGTATTTTACGGTGCCTCCATAAGTACCATGCTCCCGGTTCAGGAGTTCTTTAAAGGAGCGCTTACGGTGATCCGACCCCTTTATTTGATCGACGAAGACCTTATTCAGCGGTATGCAAAGGCAATGGGATGGGAGCGGATCGAACTGGGCTGCCCGAGCGCGGGTTCATCAAAAAGGGAAGAAATCAAGGGCATGCTTCAAGGTCTTTACCGGTCAAACACAAAGGTCAAGGGAAATATCTTCCATGCATTGCAGAATGTAAACCCGGAATATCTTTTGTAAGAACAGGCTTCCCAAAGGAGTGTACCCATGGACGATGCAGAGATCCTGTCAAGAGTCGCCCTTTTTTCTCTGATGAAAAGACGCGATTTAAAGCGTATCGCAAAATTGGCGAAACATCACTCGTATGAAAAGGAAGACGTCATTATCAGGGAGGGCGAGCGCGACGGCCGCCTGTTTATTATCATTTCAGGGGAGGTAACCGTGGTAAAGGATCTGGGAGGGCCGTCTGAAAAGACCTTGAGGGTTCTCAGGGCCGATAACTACTTTGGTGAGATGGCCTTAATCGATGACTATGTCCGCACGGCAAGCGTCATCGCGCAGGCGGACACCGAAGTCCTTTCCCTGGACCAATGGAATATCCGGGAAGAGATCAAAAAATACCCGGCTATTGCCATTGAACTGCTCCAGACATTAGGGCGGCGTCTGAGAGGCGTCGAGTAGCAAAAGTCCCGCGGGTCTGACCGTGATCCATGGGAAGCCTGTGGAACGACTTTTTCAGGGCTCTCCCAACGGCCTTGTAAAGGTATATGTGGCAGGATCAACGACAAGTTTCTGTCGTGCCTCCTCCTCGTTTCCACCTGCCAGGGAAAAGGGGAGAGAGAGCACATAGAGCACGGCGCCCACAGCGGTCGCGGCGATTCCCAATGGACGTACGACCAGGAAATCCCCCGCCATGAAACCGGCTTTTTCATCCAGGTCTTGAAGGTGTTCCTGTGCCGGGGCTATCGCCGCAAAATGGAAAAAAAGCAGGGCTGAAATCAACACCGAGGCCATACCCTTTTTTATTTTTTTTTGCATGTCTTTCCTCCTTATCTCATCGGGATCCACCTCGTCCATCCCCGGACGGCGCTCCCACTGACCCTGGATATGAGAGTGACAGCGCTAGACGATTCTCTCGAAAACACAACGCTCACACAAAACGGTTCAAGGCTTCCAATCGAGAAGTGTAATCCCATGCGGCATCGAATTCCCGGCACCACCAGAGCGCGATACAATAGGGATATTCAGAGGCGGATCTTTCTTGATCAGACGAGTCCTCCGGCCGACCAAGGCTGCCCCCGAAAGCGCAGAAGGAGGGCCATCACCCCGGGGTTATGCCGCCATATAGACGCCTCGCGTGGTGGATTGAATCTTCCCCTGTTTTTTAAGTCTGAAAATCACGTTTCTTATGGTTTTTGTATCAAGGTCTGTTTTGCTTTTCAGCGCAGCCGTATCAATCCCCTTTTTCTGCCGCTTGATAATGCTCAAGACGGTGTCGGTGGCCGTTGCAGGGGCTTTCTTTCTGGCTGCGGACTTGCCAGCAGGCTTGCCAGCAGGCTTGCCAGCCTTTACGGGCCGGTTGGGGGCGGCCTTAACCTTCTCCGCCGCGTCCAATCGCTTTGCAATTTTTTCGGTCTTTTCTGTCAGTGCCTTTAGGTTCTTGATCACAGACTGCAGGTCCCTCTTTAATCTCTTCATTTTCATACCTCCCTTTTCCAAGATGCAAAGATAAATTATCAAATGTTCACAGGTCCCGGATTCTCTAATTCATGCCTGAAGTAATAAAGAGCCGTTTTGTTGACCCCGTGAATGGTATGGAAATCACACCGGAGAATCTATTACTACAGTTTTCAGGAAATTTCAACTAAAAAACAAATATTTACCGAAATGGTTCTCGGTGTTCCCATCCCATCTGCCGGTTAGGGTCGCTTCTTTTCCACGAAATGATGCAACTGGGTAGAAACATAAGAGCAGAAGCTAAGGATAAGTGCCGTTCCCACTTCGGCAGCAATTTCCGTCCGACTCCTTTCTTTGGCAGCGTGTTGGCCGTTTCCGTAATTCCCGTGGTGTGTCTGTGGAGAGGTATCATCTACTTCTTCTTTCACGGCACTATTTGACAGTGTGCTCTCTTGAAAAAAGGCCTTTGCCGTTTCGTAAGCAACATTGACTTCTTTCAATTTCTGCTCGGCCTTGTGCTTCAGGCGCGGATTCGCAGCAAAACGATCCGGGTGCCAGACATTGGCGATATCTTTATAGGCCTGGCGCGCATCATTCAGGGTCGCACCCGGTTCTAATTCCAGTATCTCAAAGGATCGTCGAATTGTCATGAATGCCAATGTCAGTTTCTCCGGATGGAGTGCTTGTGGTCACTATTCATCTGAAATGTAAAAATAACATACCCGAATCAGGAGGTCAACTGGAACATTATTAACTGTTATCCTTCTGATGTGCTTGACTTTTCGACTTTTTCCTGGTATTTGTTCAAAGCCTTTCAAATTATTAATAAAGCGTTTTGAGTTCATCCGGTTCTGGTATAATCAAAAGGATTACAGGAAAACGGTCCTGTTCGCTACTCAATGAAATTGCGGACCAAGGACGCTTTCTCTGTTCTGCTGCAAAAATGAATGCCCAAGCCGACCACGAGGCATGTTATGTTGATAGATCTGGAGGGCCTGGCCAGTGAAATCCAAAAAGAACCCTGGGCCAGAGGGGTTCCTGTAGGAAAGGACTTCTGGTCCATTTTAATGAAATGGATCGACGAACATGTATTATCGGAATTCCTTGATCGGCTTGTCACTCAGATCAATAAAATTGTGGGCATTGACGCGGATCTCTCGGAGCCGCAGATCCTGGAAAGTGCGACGCGGTATATGGTGGAACTCCTGGGCGCGCATTCGGCTTCGGTGAGGATATATGATCCTCAGACAGAACAGATGCTCTCTTATTGTTCCTACCCCTCAGCAGAGGAGGATCGCGAAACTTTTATCCCGTTGGACGGGAGCATCGCGGGTGAGGTGGTAAAGACCCGGAAGCCTTATCTGGTCCCCGATCTCTCGCATGAGGACCTCTACCATAACAAGGACGTCATCTATAAGAAACAGGTTCATTCCTTAATGGCGATCCCCCTTGAGATTCCCCGATTTTTTCCCCGGGAACGGGATACCATCGGGGTTATCCAGATTTATTATGCGGAGAAAAATCGAGAGTTCAGGCCGTTGGAGGTCCAAACCGCCAATACCATGGCCAAGCGTCTCAGCTTCGTCATTGCCCGGAAAAAGATCCTTTCCATGCACAAGATGGCTGAAAAACGGGAAACGATTGTCCACCATATATTCCGCAAGGTGGGTTCCCGAGGGGGTGTTAAACTGGCAGAGGTATTTAATCAGGTGGTGCCCGAGCTGGTGGATATCGTCGATCTCCAGAGCTGTACGCTGTTTTCAGTCGCCGAAGGGCTTGACCACGTCATCCTGGAGGCGGGATTTCCCGCTGAGGGAGGCTATCACACCGTGGGAAAGGTCTTTTCCGTGAGTGACGAGCCGGTTTTTGAGTTGCTTCTCCAGTTGAGGGAATATTCCGGGGATTCTCTTTATGAAGTGGTGACTCCCCTTTATATACTGGTGGTGGATCCGCAACGAAGTGATCTGATCTCTGAAAATCTCAAGCGGTTCGCGGCATTTCATCATATCCACTCTATCCTCTATATCCCTTTGGGTTACAATGGGGAGGTCACTCATTTTATGACCTTTGACGCATTAGACCAGCGACAGCGATATAGAGACGATGAGATCGATGTCTTTCTTTTTCTGGGGAGAGAACTCTTGAAGGCCCAGAAAATGGAACGGCTGGACGACGCGCTGCACGATTTCAAGAATCCCGCCATTGCCACTGCAGGCTTTGCGCGACGTCTCAAGGAAATTGTCGAAAAGGGTGAATGGGAACAATCAAAAGAACAGATACAAAAATACCTGGATATCTTATTGGAGGAGACAAGCCGCTTGCAAGAGCTGGCCATGAGCATTTACAGAGTTGGCGAGGAGCAGGACGTAAATCTGACGGACGTCGTCAAAAGGCGATTCGAGATTAACAAAGAAGCCATTAAAGAGCAGCTCAAGCCGAATGTGATATTGGCGGAGGGCCCCTATGCGCCGGACCTCCGGGTGAAGTGCCATGCGGTTCATCTGGAGAGGGTTCTGGACAATCTCTTGAACAATGCCACCAAGGCCATTCCGTTCAGGGGCGGAGAACTCGCCGTGAGGACCTACCAAGAGGGCGAATGGGCGTGTGCGGAAATCAGGAATACCGGAGAAATATCAGAGCAGGATCGTCAGAAAATCGTCGAAGGGGAGGGTGAGGGCCGGGGGATGTACATCACCTATCGAATCATCCGCCTGCTAAAGGGAAAGATAGAGATCCAGGCCGACAGGGGAACGACTATCTTTGTGGTTTCTTTTCCCCTCCACAGACCCTGAAGGGCCGGCCCTAATCGCTAAGAAAGCGGTGATCGGTTGTTTTTCTTTGTCATTGACCCGATAACGCCATTTATTTATAGTTATTCCAAATGAAAAAAATTCTTGAACATTAATTGGATTGCGTTCCCATGGTAAGTTCCATTACTGACAATACGAAATTAGATAAATATGTCGTCCGCTTTGAGACGGGCCAGACGGTTTTTCTCGAGGGCGATGACTCCCAGGATGTCTATATCGTGGTGGAGGGGAAAGTAGGCGTTTTTAAGGGGACCAAAGAAATAGCGGAAATATCGGGTGAAGGGTCCGTGTTCGGGGAGATGTCCTTCCTCTTGGGGGAGAGCAGGACGGCCACTGTCAAGGCGGTGACCGACCTCAAGGTCATAAAGCTTCCCAAGGAGGAAATCCCTAATTTTCTCATTGAATTTCCGGAGGCTGTGGGAGAATTTGCCAGGGATCTGGCCAAGCGGCTTCACGAGACCAGCCAGATCGTTTACGGGCTCAGGGAATTCTGCGATCAGCTTCCGGATGCGGTGATTCTGACCGATAAGAGCGGAAAAATTTTGTCGTGGAACCATGCGGCTGAAAAATTGTATGGCAGGGAAGAAGATCAGATGCGGTATACGCCCGTGGAAGAAATTTATGAAGACCCTGCCGCATACAGGCGCTTTCTGGAGGAAGTGATATCCAAACAGGCGGTGAGTGAAAAGACCCTCAGGGTCAAACATCCCAAAGAGGGGATACGCCATGTTTCCACAAGCACAACCGTCCTGTACGATGGTCAGCACAATTTTGAGGGAGTTCTGTTCCTGGGGAGGGATGTCACCCAGACAGAGATTGTGGCAAAACGATATCAACGCGTGAAACGATGTTTCATCCCATTATCTGCCCTGTTGGTCATGTTAGTGGCCGGCATTTTTTTCGGGTATCCCTATTTTTCAAAGGGGTACCACATCACCGATGTCAAAAAACAAGAGCTGAAGGATGACCTGGCCGTGGATTTCCGTCTGCTCCAGTCTTTGCTGGTGGAACCCTTTGAGGCCGGCGACCGGCAGGAGACAACCGATGTGATGAAAAGTTTTTTTGATGCCCAGAAGGGGGTCGATATCCCTGTTACAGGTCTGGTGCTGCTTGGGGAAGACAAGCGGGTATTCGACGCCTATTCCATCCTCCCCGGCGTCGATGGGGAGGCAATGATAGGGAGCAGTTATTCCGGCATCGATCTGGGTGAGGGGGAGCGGGCGCCCTATAAGGTGTTATCCCTTTACCGGGAACACAAAGATCACCCGATGGGAATTCGGTACACAGAAATTGCGTTCAGACTGAATGATGCGAATAGAGGATGGCTGATCTTTCAAATGGATATGGAGCTTCTTAAAAGCAAATATAATGCGGATGAAACGGATCTCAGGGTCTTCCGTTTTGAAGAGCTTGAATAAATAACGGAATGATCCGGCACTGACGATATGAAGATTCCTGAAACGTCCACGATGCCTCAGTATGAGGTCTCCGAAGATCCCCAAGGAGTCGTTACCCTCTCCATTCACGGGAACATGGATGCCGCCAATGCCGGTCCCATGATCAAAGCACTGTCGGCCCGTCTGAAAAAATACGCGATCTCTTCCTTGACCGTAGACCTTGAAAACGTGGATTACCTGGATGACTTTGGAACGCTGGTGCTGACGGAATTGAGAAAGATGGTGCCCCAGGGAAAGGCCGCGTTTCATGTCATTCACGCAAGCGACAAGGTAAGGGAGCTCCTTTCTCTCCTCGACTTTGATTCCCTGGATGAACAGATAACGATCCAGGAAAGGCGACCTCCGGGGGTATTCGTCCGGCTCGGCGAGACGGTCATTCAGCAGATTTCAGAGCTGAAATATTCCATGTCATTCATCGGTTCGATCATCCTTTCACTCATTCATGTCTGTGCAAGGCCCGGATCTCTTCGAAGGGGCGATACCCTGCTGTATATGCAGAGGGTGGGGGTGGACGGCCTTCCCATTGTGGCCCTCATCAGCTTTCTCATGGGATTGATCATGGCCTTCATGTCCTCGGTTCAGCTTCAGCAATTCGGCGCCAATATCTATGTCGCCTCACTGGTGAGTCTGGCCATGACCCGTGAACTGGGTCCGATCATAACGGCCATTATCGTCGCCGGAAGGTCCGGATCGGCCTTTGCTGCGGAAATCGGGACCATGAAGATCTCTGAAGAGGTGGATGCACTTTTCACCATGGGATTTAATCCCGTATTGTTTCTGGTCATTCCCAAGCTCATTGCGGCGGTGGTCATGGTTCCCATCCTGACACTTTTTTCAGATCTCTTTGCGATCATAGGAGGGCTTATTGTCGGGATCTCCATGCTGGATCTGACCGTCAATTCGTATATTGCCCAGACCATCAAGACCCTGACCCTCTTTGACGTATTCTGGGGCGTCCTCAAGAGCGGCATCTTCGCGGTATTGATCACCTGGGTAGGCTGTCTTCGAGGGTTTCAGGTCAGCGGCGGGGCCGCATCGGTGGGACAGGCCACCACGTCGGCCGTGGTCAGCAGTATCTTCCTGATCATTCTGTCCGACTCCATTTTTTCAGTCATACTTCGTTACTGGGGATAAAATTACAGAATGGCGAGGAAGCCGATTATTCAGGTAAAAGATCTCAAAGTGGGGTATGGTGATGTTATTATCCTTGACCAGGTCTCTTTCACCATATACGAAGGAGAGGTCTTTGGTATATTAGGAGGGAGCGGGTGCGGCAAGAGCACCTTGTTGAAGACGATTATCGGTCTTATCCCCCCCCGTTCCGGTCAGATCATTTTGGACGGTGATGAGGTTTCCACCGATGACGAGGTAAAACTCCAGGACGTACTGAGAAAGATCGGGGTTCTTTACCAGGGGGCCGCCCTGTTTGGTTCCATGACCATTGCTCAGAATGTGGCCTTGCCCATCGAGGAATACACCACGCTGTCCCGGGAATCGGTGAATACGCTGGTCCGGATGAAACTGGGCCTGGTCAATCTCCAGGGATATGAGAACCATTTTCCCTCGGAATTGAGCGGAGGCATGAAAAAGCGGGCAGGGCTGGCGAGGGCCATGGCCCTGAATCCGAAGATCCTCTTTTTCGACGAACCTTCTGCCGGCCTTGACCCGATCACATCCGCGGAATTGGATGATCTTATTCTCCATCTCAACAGGAGCCTAGGAACCACCATGGTTATTGTCACCCACGAACTTGAAAGCATCTTTACCGTGGCCCAGAGGATTATTATGTTGGACAAAGCTGCAAAGGGGATTATTGCTGAGGGCGATCCCGGGTATTTGAGGGATCACAGTCAGAATCCGTTTGTTAAGCGTTTTTTCAACCGCCGGGCCGCTGAAGAAAACGGCGATCAGAAGGGCACCGGATAATGGCTTCCCAGAGAACTAAATTTGCGGTCGGGCTGTTTGTGGTCAGCGGGATCGTCATAAGCTTGATGGCGATTGTCTGGCTGGGCATGTCCCGCTATCTGGGGAAGGGTCACTATTTTACAGCCTATTTTAATGAGTCGGTTCAGGGCCTGAATCAGGACGCCCCGGTCAAGTACAGGGGGGTGCCGATCGGCCGTGTGGAGAAAATTCGGGTGGCCCCGGATTCGAATCTGATAGAGGTTATCATGAAGATCGAGACAGGCCAGACCCTCGACCGGAGCTATGTGGCGCAGTTGAAAAACGTGGGCATCACGGGGAGCATGTTCGTGGAGCTGGATCGAAAAAAGCCGGGGGAACCGGACCGTTCCCCGCATATCAGCTTTCCTTCAGAGTACCCGATCGTGGCCTCAAGGCCTTCAGAATTGAGTCAGCTCCTCGGAGACCTCAATAGCGTCTTCACCCACATCAAGACCTTGGACCTCAAAGGGATTTCGGAAAAAATGAAACTAACCCTTGACAACATGAACGGGATGATGGCCGAGGTCGACGTCAAGGGCATCTCCGAAAAACTGAATTCGACCCTGGACGGGGCTGACCGCCTGATGGACGAGGAGAGGTGGGATCGTATCCTGGCCGCTATTGACCAGGCGGCCCAATCCATCAACCAATTAATGCCTCAGGCGGCGCAGACCATGGACCAGGCAAACAAGACCCTGGGAAGCGCAGAACGACTCCTGGCGGAAAACGAAAAAGAGATCCAACAGACCCTGGCGGGACTGGTCAGGGCCGTGGAGAATGCCAATATCCTGCTGGAAAAGGGGACGTCCTTTATCAGCAGAACGGATGATGCAGCTGTCCGGCTCATCGATCGCCTTTCGGTCAGTGCGCAGAACCTGGAGAGGGCAACGGACAGTCTGAATCAATTTCTGGAGGTGCTCGCGGATCATCCCTCCCAATTGGTTTTTGGTGAACCCCCGGCTGCCCGGATCATGGACCGGGAGGGAAAACACTCGCAAAATTAAGGGAACCCGTATGTATTCCAAGATAAAGATATGTTTTTTGTGTGTGAGCGTTTTATGTCTTACCGGGGGGTGCTTCAATTTCAAGCAACCGAGAAATCAGGTTCAATACTATATGCTCGAATACGCCTCTCCGGAGATAACAGACCTCGCGCCGCTCCCGGTGGCACTCAAGATCGAGCGTTTCAGCGTAGCTTCTGCCTACAATTCGAAACGAATCATCTACCGGGATGCGTCATTCAAGAGGGATGAATACTTTTATCATAAATGGCGTGCCAACCCGGGAGATATGGTCACCGACTTTCTCGGCCGGGATATTCGAAGTTCCGGTCTTTTCAAGGCCGTTTTGCCCCATGGAAGTGACTTTCCCTTTTCCTTCGTCCTGGAAGGATCGGTGGATGAGTTTGTGGAGTGGGATGGGCCAGACGGGTGGAAGGCGGTCCTGGGTGTCACCGTTGTCCTGATGGCGGCAAATGAGCCGGATGTCAGCAAGCGGGTTCTCTTCCAGAAGGCCTATCGTGTGGAGAAACCGTTCACAGAGAAAACTCCCCGGGGCCTGGCTCAGGCCATGAGCATGGCCATGGGGGATATCTCAACGGCCATTATCAGGGATGTCTATTCCGTTTTAAAGAAGTGATCCGGGTTAGGCTTTTTGCGTCGGTTCAGCCCCTGTAGGGGCAAATCCATTCTCACAGTCCCGCTCTGATCGGCACCCAGAGGAAACCACCCCTGGGTCCCCGCCGCCACATTGGAGACAAGCGATCGGGAAGGCACACGCAAATGGGGTTGCCCAGAAAAAACAAGCCCTTCCGAAAAAGGGCTTGTTGGGGTGCCTGTTTGGTTATGGTGCCGAAGGCGGGACTTGAACCCGCACGGGCGTCGCCCACTACCCCCTCAAGATAGCGTGTCTACCAGATTCCACCACTTCGGCAAGCATCTTCGTGCTACGGTTTATTTTCTGGGCTTTCGCTGCTCGGCGCCGGTGCAGTGCTCGTTTCGGCTGCCGGAGGCTGGGTGGGTGTCACATCCTCCATGACGGAAGAGGTGCTCCCCTGGCTGAAGAGAAACGAGAGACCCAGAGACGTCAGCATGAATACCACAGCGATGACTGTGGTCACTTTATGGAGTAAGGTGGTGGCGCCAGCGCTTCCGAAAACAGTCTGACTGGAGCCTCCAAAGGCCGCCCCCATGCCGGCACCCTTGCCCTTCTGCAGGAGTACAATCAGAATTAATGCCACACATACACAAATATGGAGGATGATGATGACCGGTATCATTTTAAATATCTCTTTCCGCCAACCCGCCCTGTCCCTGACGATCTGTTGGTGTCACTGTAATGGGATGTCCTGCTGCATGTCATGCAGCAGGTCTGGAGTCGCTTCCATCGGACGCATATTAACTAAAATGAAGTATTTTGCAACAAAAAAAGAACTTCATCACCTTTCATTATAACGAATAATCTGAACAAAAGAATCCCCTTTGAGGCTTGCGCCGCCGACAAGCGCCCCGTCAATGTCCGGCTCCGACATGAGATCGGCGATATTTTCGGGTTTGACGCTGCCGCCGTAGAGAATCCGCACCTGGGCCGCGCAGCCCGTATTAAAGGTCTTCTCTATCCATTCCCGGATAAACCGGTGCACCTCCTGGGCCTGACCCGGAGTTGCCGTTCTACCGGTTCCGATCGCCCACACCGGCTCGTAGGCCAGAATGGTGGATGGCCGCATCAATTGATCGGCTTTGTAGTTGTGAAATGATGCATCGAGTTGCGCCCGGATCACCTCAAAGGTCTGGTCGGCCTCGCGTTCCTCGAGGGTTTCCCCGACACATACGATCGGGATCAGGCCCAGAAACGTGGCGGCCTTCACCTTGAGATCGATTGTTTCACTCGTTTCCTTGAAGAGGATACGTCTTTCAGAATGCCCCAGGATGACATGGGTACAGGTGGCTTCCTGAAGCATCCTTCCGGATATCTCTCCAGTGAAAGCCCCGCTCATTTCCCAGTGCATGTTTTGTCCGGCCAGAAAAATTCGGGCGTTTCCAACAGCCTCCCTCACTTTCGCCAGATGGGTAAAAGGGGGCGCCACCAGGACATCGACCCCCTCAAGACCTTCAATCCCCTCCCCGATGCGCTTCACCAGCGCCGCTGCCTCAGCATGGCGCAGATTCATCTTCCAATTGCCGGCGATCATCGGCGTTCTTTGAAACATCGGTCAGTTCACTCCTTATTGGGCGGCCGCAAGTCTTGGGGCCGCCCGGTTGTATGGTTTTATGAACGATTCGCCATATGCACAGCCAGGTCGATCATCCGACTGGAGTATCCGAATTCATTATCGTACCAGGCCAGGATCTTGACCATATCCCCGATGGCCATGGTGGAGGGCCCGTCAATGGTAGATGAAACAGATGTTCCATTAAAATCTATGGAAACCAGGGGGGCATCGCTGAAGGCCAGAATGCCCTTGAGACGGGTCTCGGCCGCCTTTTTCATCGCCTCATTCACATCTTCCGCTGTAACCGATGTCTTCAATTGGGCGACCAGGTCCACCACCGATACATTGGGGGTAGGTACCCGGATGGCCATGCCGTTGAGCTTTCCTGCCAACTGAGGAAGGACCAGGCCGACGGCCTTTGCGGCGCCGGTTGTGGTTGGTATCATGGAGAGGGCTGCGGCCCGGGCCCTCCTCAGGTCCTTGTGGGGGAAATCCAGCAACCTCTGATCTCCGGTGTAAGAATGGGTCGTTGTCATCAACCCCTTTTCAATCCCGAAATTATCCAGCAGCACCTTGCACGGGGGGGCGAGGCAGTTCGTTGTGCAGGAGGCATTAGAGACAATATGATGATTTTCTGGATCATATTCGGTTTCATTCACCCCCATGACAATAGTGACATCCGGTTCCTTGGCGGGTGCGGAAATGATGACCTTCCCGGCGCCGGCCTTTAAATGACCTGCAGCCTTTTCCCGATCTCTGAAGAGTCCGGTGCACTCAAAGACGGTTTGAATCCCGAGTTCTCCCCATGGAATGTTCGCGGGGTCCTTCCGGGTAAATATCTCAATCTTTTTATTGTCAACAATAAGGGAGTTCTCGGAACTTGAGACCTCCGCCTTGAGAGTTCCATGCACAGAGTCGTATTTCAACAGATGGGCCAGCGTTGCAGGGTCGGTAAGATCATTTATTGCAACGAAATCGATCTGGGGGTTGTGAATCCCCGCCCTGAAGACCATTCTTCCAATCCGCCCAAAACCATTTATCCCCACTTTAAGAGACATCTTCTCCCTCCTTATCAGCAGTATGCCGGAACCCTCGTCCCCGGTCTAAGATTTAGGGTGATGATCACCCTTTTACCTGTGTTGTCCTTCAATCTTCAACTTGGAGGTTTCTCCCCAATGGGCGCCTCTGGCGGGATTCAGCCTTCCTTCCCGCCACCCCATCATTTCAGATCCACGGCACCGAAAATGGATACCAGAGGAACTTCCGAGACATCCAATTACGTCATGGCAGTGCCCTGGACATGAGGATGGCGTCTTCAGCGGTATCGGTGTAATACCGCAGTCTTCGGCCGACCTCCAGAAACCCCGCCTTTGCGTAGAGGGATTTTGCTGCGAGGTTAGAAGGTCGTACCTCTAACCAGGCCGTCTCTGCGCCTTCACTGATCCCTACCTCAAACATCTTTGACAGGAGCCGCCACCCTACACCCTTCTGTCGACAGGCCTTGTGTACGGCTATATTCAGCAAATGAACTTCACCTGCGAAAATCCAGAAGCAGATATATCCTGCCAGGGCATCATTGCTGGTGAGGACCCAGAAATGAGAAATCGTCCGGTCAATTTCACTTGAAAAACTGTTTTCGTCCCAGGGTGAGGGAAAGGAGCTGCTTTCAATAGCCAGAATGTCCCTTTGAAACCTGGGGAAATTCTCTCTGGTAACCGCTTCCAGACAACTCATGCGGTTTTCAACAGTTTGCGGGCCAAGGTGATGCTGCGCTTCCCTGCCTGCTCTGCCTTTTCACCCAACTCCCCCAATGTCAGACGATCCCGGTCATTGGAAACGGCGATCACCATCGGCAGATTGACGCCTGTTAATACTTCGACTTTCTCATCATTCAGAAAAGAAAGGCTCAGATTGGAAGGCGTGCCGCCAAACATGTCGGTAAGTACCAGAACGCCCTGTCCTTGATTGAGCGCCCGTATCTTTTTTGAGATCTCTTCAAGTATCTCGCTGCTTTCCGTCGTCTGGGTGATGGAAATGGAATCGGCTGCTTCCAGCCGTCCCACAATGAGTTCAGCCGCGTTCAAAAGTTCTTTCCCCAGATCACAGTGTGAAATTATCAGGAGTCCGATCATCGGCCAGATAAAACCTCGGCAGGTGGTTCGATGTTTTTGTTAAGGAGCTCGGCATGCTGTCCACAATCAGCTACGTTTCTTCATCTGATTGAATAATGGTCTGGTACAGCTCTTCTTTTGTTTCGGCCTGCATCAGCTCTTTCCTGAAAGCACTCTTTTTCAACATCTTGGCGATTCGGGTCAGTACCTGAAGGTGTACGCCGGAAGAATTTTCAGGAGCCAGGAGAAGAAAAAAAAGATACGCGGGCTGTCCGTCCATGGAATCAAAATCGAGTCCCCGCTTGCTCCTTCCAAATGACACGATAGGGTGCTTAACAGTATTCAATTTACCGTGTGGGATGGCCACGCCATCACCGATGCCCGTGCTCCCGAGGTGCTCCCTCTCGACAAGGACCCGGACGAGCATTCTCTTGTCGATGTCCGGATGATGACTTGTAATCACCTCGGCCAATTCCCCCAAAACACCCTTCTTATCTCTTGCCCTGAGTTCGGGTATGATTTTGTCTATTGTAATTATTTCAGATAGTTTCATCATATAAACCGGATCATCCCATTCTGACTTGCCTTTTTATCATTTATATTCCGGGCAGTCTGGGTGCTGTAAAACAGTAAATCATCATCCTCCGGCATTCACAGGCCAGCATATCCCCCAAGGCGGCCTGACGGCCGCAACCAAAAAGGTATGGGTGCAAATCCCGTAAATTTTCCGAGCACTTACCCATAAGGCGCCAACTTCTCGGCATATTGTCCCGCAATGCGGGGTTACAGACACGGCGTCTAAACCGATGCGCATTCAGGAGATTCTAATTTTCAGGCTCAATAAGCCCGAGATCTCCGTCGCCACGTTTATAGATGGCATTTATTTCCCTGGATTTGGCATTTCTAAATACCAGGAAATCCTGTTTCAGCAGGTTGAGCTGCATGGCTGCTTCTTCGGGATCCATCGGTTTGGCAAACATCTTTTCCACCACGATGGCAGGCTCGTCATGAGCCAGCCCAACGATGTCAGCGGCCTCTTCATTCACTGATTCGGATTCGGCCTTGGGGCTTTCCTGGCGGTGACTCTTTATCTTGGAGAGATGTTTTTTGACCCGGTTTTCGACCTTGTCCATCACCTGGTCGATGGCCGAATACATATCCCCGGTTTCCTCAACCGCCATTATGGGGGTGCCGTTCAGGCTGAGGGTCACGTCTGCTATATGTCGGAATTTCTCAACAGTCAATACAATGTGGGCTTCCAAAGGAACGTCCAGGTATTTTTTTAACTTGGACACCTTCTCTTCGGCGTATGCCCGGAGGCTCTCAATGGGTTCCGTATGCCTGAATGTCACCGTAATTTCCATAAGGCTTCCTCCAGATTAAGAATAAAAAAAATGAATAATGGACAGTCGAACGTCTCCCGATAGATGAACTCGCGATATGCATACACCCCACGGGCCGGCATCCTAAAGGTGCGATCTCGATAACGGATCCCTTCGCTTTCTCGATGGGAGAATACCCATGGACTCTCTGTATTTGGCAATGGTGCGACGGGCAACATTAATGTTAAGTCTCTTCATCATATTTTCAATCTCTTTGTCGCTGTAAGGCCGTGCCTTGTCTTCGCTTTTGATGAATTTGCGAATCTGCGCCTTAACGCTTTCAGATGCAAGGTCATCCCCGTCAAGTCTGCTGATGGAGCTGTTGAAGAAGAATTTCAGTTCAAAAAGACCCTGTGGCGTATATACATATTTGTTGGTGGTGACCCGGCTCACAGTGGACTCATGCATCTCGATGTCCTCTGCCACATTGCGGAGCACGAGGGGTCTGAGATGCGCAATCCCCTTGTCGAGAAATGCTTTTTGAAAGCGAACGATACTCTCCGTCACTCGAAACAAGGTCCGTTGACGCTGGTGAATGCTCTTTATCAACCAGGCGGCGGATCGCATTTTTTCCTGAATATACGTCTTTGTATTCTCCGAAATAGGGGTCTTATTCTGAAGGATTTGCCTGTAATACCCATTAATCCTCAGTTTGGGCAATCCGTCCTCATTTTGTACGATTTCATAATCATCGCCGACTTTAAAGACATAGATATCCGGGGTGATATAGATGGTTTCCTCGTTTGAGTAAACCCTTCCGGGCCGCGGATCCAAGGTCTGAATAACAGAGAGGGCGGAAACAATGTCCTGAAGGGGGAGGGAAAGGGTGCTCGCAATCTTATCATAATTCCTGTTTTCCAGATCCTTCATATGATCCATGAGTATGGTTTCCACCAGACTCCCGCCGAGATTATGGAATCTGGCCTGGATGAGCAGAGACTCCCGCGTGTCCCTCGCGGCCACGCCCACCGGATCGAAATTCTGGATCAGGGAAAGTGTTTCCGTCACCCTTTCAGGAGAATGTCCCGTAATCTCGCAGATCTCTTCCAGTGAGATGTCCAGGTACCCATCATCATCGAGATTTCCGATGATCTGAATTCCGATTTCTCTTTGATCCTCGTCAAGGCTGCTCATATTGAGCTGCCAGGTCAGGTGTTCTGGAAGATTGGTTTTGGTGTCGGTGATATTGTCAAAATTGGGGACGTCTCTTTCCTCGTAACGGGTTTCAGCCCACCCGGTATTGTATTCGGTGATATAGGTCTCCCAGTCCACATCATCCCGGGCCCGATCCTCTACCATTACTTCAGGGATTTCGGAAGACTCCCGGACCGGTTCATCTTTTACGTCATCTTTATCCTCGTCCTGCTCGGATTCCCCTGCCATCAGTTCTTCCAGTACAGGGTTTTCCTCTATCTCCTGTGAAATGGTTTCAAGAAGTTCGAGCCGGGAAAGCTGAAGAAGCTTAATCGCCTGCTGCAACTGGGGAGTCATGACCAGCTGCTGAGCAAGGCCCAATGATTGTCTTAATTCTAACGCCATAACGAATTCACAAGTTGAAGTTGTCTCCTAGGTAAACGCTCCGGGCGATATCGCTTTTTACGATTGTGGCCGGGGAACCCTGTTCAATGATCATTCCCTGGTTGATAATATAGGCGGTGTCACAGGCGCTTAAGGTTTCCCGGACGTTATGGTCCGAGATGATAACGCCAAGGCCGCGCTCTTTCAACTGTCTGATGATTTGCTGGATATCATTTATGGCAAGCGGGTCAATTCCAGCAAAGGGCTCATCCAGCAGCATAAATCTCGGATTTGTAATCAGAGCCCTGGAGATTTCAAGTCTTCGGCGTTCTCCGCCGGAGAGGGAGATGGCCTTCTGTTTGGCCAGATGCGCGATGCCAAGCTCTGCAAGGGCATTATCCAGTCGCAATTTTCTTTCATGAACCGGAACATCCAGCAGTTCCAGGATCGCCAGGAGGTTCTGTTCCACGGTCAATTTCCTGAACACAGAGGGTTCCTGCGCCAGATAACTGATCCCTCTCCTGGCCCTCCGATACATCGGATCACGGGTGATGTCAGCGCCGTCCAGGAAGACCCTCCCCTCATCCGGATGAGCGAGTCCCACCACCATATAGAAGGTCGTGGTCTTGCCGGCGCCATTGGGACCCAGAAGACCGACGATCTCCTGGCGTTCCACCACAATGTTTACATGATCGACAACCCGCTTTCCGCTGTAACCTTTGACCAGGCCTTGTGCCTGGAGCGTATCATTTGCCACGGTTAAGGGCCCTGCCCCTTGGCCTTTGTGGGAAATATCACGGCCCGCACCTTCTTGTCCGATGAACTCTCTACGACACTTCGATCCTCTTTTAAAAAGAGTGTGATTCGATCGCCCTCCACCGAACTGTCCCCTTGTTTCACCACCGGTTTTCCGGTAAGAACCAGTTTTTCATCCTGTTGATAATACACCGCTTGTTCACCGGTGGCAATCCCGCCTTCGGCGCGAACGATTTTGACGTTTCCGCTGGCAACGATCTTCTCGATTTGGGCTGCAAATTTTTCGGTTCCCTTTTCGGCGGGGGATTTTGCATAGTGAACCACCATCTTTTGACAGTAGACGGTAAAATCATCCCGCTGCGCATCCACCTCTCCCGTAAATGTGACAGTCCCCTTCTTGTCGTCCGCCTCCAGCGTGTTGGAATGGATGATCATTTCCCCCTGGCCGGTCTCCCGGGGTTGAGGGAGAGGGGTCTCCGATTGAGCAGGGCTGGATCCAACCGCCGGCCATAACAGAATGGCGCAGCAAAGTACCAGAGAATATTTAAAGGCTCTCATGGGGTTTCCGGGTTTCCCTTTAAAGTGGTGGTGACGTCTGACAATATGCGAATCGTTTCATTGGGCAGATCTGCCACAAGGCCTTGGCCCTTCACGGTGAAGAATGGTCCGGATATCCTGACCGGCCGATCGGTACTCAACCGCCCGAAGTTATCGCTGACCAGCAGATATTCCGTAAAGATTTGATAGTCGTTGCCGTAAAGACCTTTCAGCTCTCCCCAGAGTTCGATCTGATTAGAGTCCTTGAAATAATTCCCCCGTTTCCCGCTCAATTTGAAACCGGGTCTTGCCTCGGGCTCAACCATCAGGTCAAAGCCATAGAATCGTACAACCTTCTTATCCTCTGAGAGCCGGACTTCCTCCGCGTCGAGCACCCATTTTATCTTGTCTTCCGGATCATTCTGGCGATAATGGATATCCTCCAGCTTGAGCCCCTCGCCCGACACCATATCTTTTAAAAGTGCGGTTGTCTTAACCAGCTCTTTCCCCGATTTTGCAAGGTAAAAGGCCACGATAAGGAGCAACGCCCCTAAACCCAGGAGGGGCCAATGTCTCTTGAGAAGAATTTTCATAAAATGGCAGAGGTACTATATCAACCTCCGGTGAGTTCTGTAAAGCCGTTTTTGGGCCATTCCCCTTGTCGTTTCAGGATCCATTCGCACGCCTCCCGCACTGCACCATGCCCCCCTTTTTTGCAGGTTACGAGATCAGCTTTTTGGCGAACCTCCTCGGCTGCGTCGGCAACCGCGATGCGAAGACCTGTTTCCCTGAACATGGCCAGATCAGGGAGATCGTCCCCGATGCATCCGGCCTCCGCTTTCTCAATTTCCTTCTCTCTGAGAACCTGCCTGCACACGTCCCCTTTGTCTGCACTCCCTTGATAGAGCGCCGTAATCCCCAGCTCTCTGGTCCGATGGGCCACCGCCCCCGATGCCCGGCCGGTGAGGATCACCACCTCAATTCCTGCAGCCATCACCATCTTCAATCCCAGGCCGTCTTTTACACAGAACGATTTGATTTCTTCTCCCTCTTGGTTCATGGTAATACGGCCGTCCGTCAAGACGCCGTCCACATCCACAAACAATATTCTGATCTTGTTCGCTTTATTCACCACTGTTATTCACCACTGCTTCTCCCGACCTGTATACCGTTGCCCATAAGGAGAGGTCCCTTGCTTGCAGCGCCCGATGTCCTTATATCGGAGTCACCCATCTTGTTACCGGGAGATCCATGTTCCGGTTTTATGGGCAAGACCTCCGGCCAGTTGTGAGCTGTTTTAAAAAGCGGCCGGGAAGGGGAGGCTCGGTTCAACAGGAAGAAAATGAATTCAGTCTCTTACGAGGCCATGAATATCCTTGAGCATACGCAACAACGGCTCAATGTCACAAAGAGGCATCGAATTGGGCCCATCACACAAGGCTGCATCGGGATCCGGATGGATCTCCATGAAAACTCCGTCCGCTCCGGCTGCAACCGCGGCCCTGGAGAGATGGCTGACAAAATCCCTCTGACCGCCTGAACAGGTTCCCTGACCTCCCGGAAGCTGTACACTGTGAGTGGCGTCAAAAATCACCGGAAAATCGAATCGTTTCATAATGGCGATGGAGCGCATGTCCACCACCAGGTTGTTGTAGCCGAAAAAAGAGCCCCTTTCGGTCACGAGGATACGATGGTTTCCGGTGGAAGTCACTTTTCCAATGATCGGGCCGATCTCATCGGGGGAAATAAACTGGCCTTTCTTGATATTGACCGGCAGGCCTGTCCGAGCCACGGCCGTGATAAGGTCGGTCTGCCTGCAGAGAAATGCAGGAATCTGGATCACGTCAAGAACCCCTGCGGCCCTTTCCACCTCACTGATCCGGTGGACATCTGAAAGTACCGGCAAGCCGGTCCTTTCTTTTACCTTCATCAATATTTCCAGGCCTTTTTCCACTCCAGGCCCCCTGAAAGAATCTATGGAGGTCCGGTTGGCCTTATCATAAGAACTCTTAAAGATGGTGGGGATTCCGAGTCTTTCACTGATTTCTTTCAAAGACTCAGCGATCTGCACCGTCGTTGATTCGTCCTCAATAACACACGGTCCGGCAATCAGAAAAAAGGGGCCGCTGGTGCTGACGGTCAGCTGACCGATGGTCATCCTATTCTTCATTTCACAATTTACCGAAAACCTGCCGATCCACCCTCGACAGGAGGCGGAAGGGTGACATGTTATTTCTCACCTGAGGATGGCCAAATCCATGTTGAAAATCGCCCCTGAAAAACATTGTGAGAACCCTATCCCAAGGCGGGATGAAAGTCAAGGAAGGTGAACATCTTCTGGAATTCCGATATAAGGATTGAACGAGAAACTGGGTTATCAAGAGAAAGCCCCGCTACTTTGTCAGGGATTCTGAGTTATGGTCTGAGCCGTGTATTTGGCATAGACCTGTTCTCGGGTGATATTGAGTTCCTTTG
>JAIPDI010000045.1 GCA_021737785.1 Deltaproteobacteria bacterium | reverse complement strand
TCATGCTTTTCACCTACAATGGGTTAACAACTGGTCTATTTCTATACCAAAATGTAGGGCAAAAAGCAAGCTAAAAATGAGTCTATTTACAATTATTTCAATCGTTTAATTAACTTTTACTTTTTACGAGACCATCAAATTTTGAATTCGGAAAAGCTTTTCTTTGAAGAATCAACTTTCTTGGCAGAGGGCTGTAGAGAGCTTTTCATACATTTTGATACACTCAGATCATTTAATGTTTATGAAAGTCTCACTTTTTTTGATCTAGTGAAGATCCATAGACTATTTCATGTCACCGTAGTCATTTTTTGCGCGCATTTGAAAAAGTTTTTCGAATCAGAACCGGAGATAGTTGCTCGATCTTTGCTTCCAGTATATCAAAAGGACATTTTTTCTGAGATCCTTGAAATTGTAATCGACAAGGAGAAGGTTCAAAGTTTTTTTAACCTTTTTTCATGGAATCCAAAAGGTGGAGGGGTGCTCGATTTGCAGTATCAGCCTATATTATTCGCTGATGACTATTTCATTCTTCCCATGCATTTATTCCTCTTTTCCGATTATCTAAGAAATACGTTGTTTTTAGTAAAAAGACGATTTTTTGAAGATAATAAGGAAGACCCTATGCTATCTTCTTTAGCGGCACTTTTGAAACAACATTTTCCAGAGGTTGAAAATGAGATTGATTATAATTTCCGTGAGTTAAAAGGAGATATTGATATAATAGCAAAAAAAAACAGTACTGTGTTCATTTTTGAAGGAAAACGGTCTTTACTCTCCGGGAGTATACATGAAATCAGAACGATTCATGATCATGTGAATAAGGCTGCCAATCAGCTTTCTAAGATATCAGAGTCTTTTAGAAATAATCAGTTCAAGAAATATCTCTCAGATAGACTTAATTGGGATCTTGATAGTGTAGATACTATATCCACTTGCATAGTCATTGGAAATCGAATGTTTTCCGGATACCGTGTTCTGGATCATCCTGTGAGGAGTTTCTATGAGTTGGCTAATTTTATTTATAGCGGTGAAGTTCAATGCCGCGACGGTGTTTTTTGTCAATGGCTTGGAGAAGAATTTAGCGAAAAAGATCTTTTCCAATACTTAGAAAACGATTCGTATCATAAACTGGTATTTGAATGCATGTTTAATAGGAATGCTGATTACGATATTAGAGGCAAGGTTCTAAGGCATAAATCATTTTATGCAAACTTTGAACTCCTTTTCGACAAATTTAGGGTTAATTATAGGGACTCGGTATCACAGGCTGTTGATGAGAGGCCGAATTGATTTCTGATCAATTGTGTGCTCTATCAGCTTTAAAAGTATTAAGGTTTTGGTCTAAGATAAACCTATTATTAAAGTTGCCAAGTTGTTATATGGTATATATGATTTTGAAGTGCCACCTATCTAGCGGTCCCATGCTGATCCGTGTTGGTTCATATTTGCCTTTTCATGTCACCTGTTACCTGAATGGACACAACTTTATTGAACAGGAACTGTCAAAAGCTGGCGTCAGGTACAAGAAAAACGATAATGCGTTTGTTTCGGTAGAAGATCCAACTCTCCTTCAGGCAGCAGCAGATAGATTAAACCACGACATCATCCGTGATCGCATTGAATATTGGTCATTTATTGTCAGTCCTAAATTTTCCAAGCGCGAAAGAGAGAAAATGAACTTGCGACGGTTTTATGCCATTTCACAGATCGAATATTGTCAAAACTTCATCTTCCGTCGCCATTTCCCGATTCGAAAGCTATTTGAAAGATCCTGCGAACTCAGTTTCTTATCAATGACCGGCGATAAGATATCCAACATCTTTGGTTGGCGCATCACAAAAAGATTCAGAGGCAAATTACAAACCATTTTGGAACGTACGGATCAGGCCCATCATACTTTCCGAGCCTATTTCAAAAACTCCTTTGTAAAACAATACGAAAAACTTCGAACATTTCTTCGAATGGAAATCTGCTGCAACAATCTTCCCGACTTACACATCAAAAAGTCACTTGAACATCTCGACCAAGTCAAAGCAACATCACAGGAGATCCTTGACCGTTTTGCCGAGATTCAATCCCGTTCTTTGAATGCCCATTTTGACTTCCCCTTGCTGCAAAGGCTCGCATTGCCCATCACGTGCGGCAACACCCGGATAGCTGGAATAAAAATTCAAGATACCCGCATGATTCGACTCATGGAAACCATGATGCATACTGGAGCTTGCCTCAACGGCTGGTCTTCTGCCCTAATCCACAAATCTATTCTCGAAGCCTTTGAATTGCGAAACTATACAATCAACCAATTGCGTTATGATCTGCGAAAAATGAAAGCGCATGGTCTTGTGAAACGAAATGGCCAACAATATTCATATCTGCTTACCGAGAAAGGTGTCAATGTGGCCACCATGTTCACTCTTTTTCATAAACGCTTATTCGGCCCTTTGGCCAACAGTCTTTTTCATCACCGGCCCAACAACTTGTTCATGCCGAACAGTAAGCTTGAAAAAGCATACCATCAGGCTGACGACTATATTGAAAAAATAACAGAATTATTAGCCGCTTAAACGTTCTGAGAGATAAACTCTCAGACTCAATTTGTAAGAATCTAACATGTTCGTTAGATCTATCATGGAGTATCAGAGGCAGGGTTTTGGGTTCAGAGATTAGGTAGGGCTCCCCCTAAGATCCCCCAGGGAAAGGGGCCTTTTGTTTTGAATACCAATGGCAGGGGGAGGGGGGAGAAATGATTCTCCGTTGCTCTCAGGCGTTCAGGCGGTGGGTATTAGTTCAGCGTCTGGGATGAGGCTCCCCCCCGGATCTTTCCCCCAGGGGAGTCTTTTTGGGTACCAAAAGAAGGGTTAGAGGTTGCTTTCAGTTTTCTATATCCAGTATCAACTAAACATTCGATGATTACCTTTTTTCCATTTTCAAAGTATTTTTTAGGAGCATCAACGTAAATATTCTGATCCCAACGTGTTAATTCATGGCTTACACTGCAAATTTTATTGCCTTTTCTTTTTGTCCTTCTACCTATATCTTGATAAATTTCACATTCACAACTCACTGTACCTTCTTCCCAAGTAACTAATTTATCCATGTATCTATTTTTTTGAAAAATACTAATTCTTAACACTCCATCTTTGTAGTACGGAGAAACAATTATTAAATCCACATCTTTCAGGGTAAGCCCGTCCTCTGATACTTGTGGTTCCTCTTTTGGTTCTTCTTTCTTTATCCCATCTTTCCCATACTCTTTCACTTCCGTTGCTTCTTCTGGGGGCTTTTGGTCTGTAAAATAAATCTTTCCGTCTTTATCAACCCATTTATACATCTTTGCAAATCCGTCTAATGGACAAAACAGCAACAGACAGAAAACCAAAAAACACTTTAATAAATACATTTTATCAGGTCCCCCCCTTCCAAAATGTCGTCAAGAAAAAGCGTCCCGGTGGGTTTCTTCTTGGTGTTTGTTGTTCAGGACCCTTCTCAGTCCTTGTTACCATGTGATATGAGGGGAGCTCCTTACTTTTGCTCCAAGTGCAACTCTCTTTTTATCTGGATAATAAACTCCGATCATATAATCATATTCTCCAGTACCGATCTCTTTTCCCGGAAACTTATCACCACTTAGACCCTTAACCAATCTCATAAACCCGTCTCCAAGTTCTTTGGCTTTCCTCTCAGAAGTCGCATAGCCTACAATAATAGCAAGCCTTATATCCTTTCCGTCTTGGACTATCGCAGCATCTTTCACCATTGGATTTCTCTTGATTTCGTAAATGGCAGATTCCTTTATCTCATCTGAAATATTTTGAACGGGTGTAATATTGGCTTGATGTTTATCAGTCTTATCGATAGCCGGATCTGAAAAAACATAAATCAAGATCCAGGCGCATGTCAGAACACCCACAATCGGCAGCACGTATTTATCGATATTGATTCGCTTAGTGAGCATTGATTGTTTTGGTGGGGTTTGTTCGGCAAGGGTTGATTGCTTTGGTGGGATTTGTTCGGCAGTTCTCTTTTTGGCAGCTACAGTCTCAAATTTAGAATAGATAATTCCACATTTAGGGCATTCCTGATCCTCTGGACTCCGTTCAAATCCACAGTTAGGGCACTTAGCCTTTGTGAGCTCAACGGGACAACCACAGTGAACACACTTCTCCGCTTTATCACTAATTTCTTTCCCGCATTCAGAGCATTTTATCAGTGCCATTCTCAACTCTCCCTTTTTTCAAAAAGCTTGCTCCGAAAAAACGCCTCGGTGGCGTTTTACTTGGGATCTTGCGGTTTTCAGGTCTCAGGGCATCCGCCCATTTATAGGGGCGTTTGTCGTGTGGGCCTCTCCCCCTAATCGTTTTGGATTTTAATCACCTTCCCGTCTCGTATGGTCACAGAAAAGGGGATTCTTTTGTCTCCGAAATCATAATGCCAAATCTCTTCCCTTGATGATAAGCCGATCTTGCTTACGGTCTTGTGCTGTGGTTCGCCACATCGCTTGAGCACTTGCGTTACTGAATCGCCTACATGAAAAACGCCATGTGGACAATAGGCAGGCCATGCAATGGCCGGGGTTAGCAACAATGTGGCAGCAAAAAATCCGACGGTTTTTGTGATCTTCATGATTTTTCTCCTTCCGGTGGGGTTTTATATGGGATTTTATGGTTTCCAGGTATCAAGGTATCCGCCCCTTTATGGTGGGTTTGTTGTGTGGGTCTCTCCCTCCAGGTGGTTCAAGTTTTTTCTGGCTGATGTTGATATCGTGTCCCCTCAGACTTTTCTTCCAGGGAAGGGGTTTTCTATTATAGGGTTTTCTTGGGTTTCTCTTGTCGATCTTTGATACCCCTTACAGGTTCCTCTTTGGTATCTTATCAAGTGTCCGTTTTGTTTCTCTTAGATCAAAGCTCAGGCTCTCTCCCAAAATTTAAATACATGGGTAGGGTTTGGAAGCTTAATGGCCCTCTACGTTGCTTTCGGCGCTGTTAGATAAGGGTTTTTGTCAAGGTTTTTATAGATCAGTCTGAATTTATAGCAGGTTAGGGCCGGGCCGATTTACGTTTGGTTTTTGGAAATTTAGGCTTTTGGCAATGGTCTTTGATCAATTCTCTTTGTTGTTGGAGTCAAATAGATAATAGTGAGACATTCCCTCATATCCTGTCCCCATTTTAAATTTTTTTCAACCCTTTTTCAGAAACCGTTTTAATTCGCTCAAGTTTTCATAGGAAAAAAGGATAAGAGTGGGTAATGAGTGATTCACTTCAACACAGAAATGTGGTAGACGATTTGGTAGACGAATTGACTCAAAATCGGTTATGGTAGACGAAATAACGTCTACTATCAGGAATTGGTGAAAAGGAGAACTTCTTTAAAAATCATATATTTTAGTGGGTTAGCATCGTTCCATAAATTCAGCGTAGTTGCTTTGGGAGCAGGGTGTCGGAGGCTTGTTCGCCTCCGGCGCATTCCAATCACCTTCCTTCCTAATTCTCCATGGTATCTCTCACGATTTCAAGAAATTCCTCTTGACAGCCGGGGGGTGTTCGACTATATAGAACACTGTCTGCTGCGAAAGGAATGTATGGAAAAGGGATTTGGCGACATACTGAGGGATCTCAGGCTGGAGACGGGTGTGGGGCTCAGGGAACTGGCCCGGATGATCAATACGTCGCCCGGGTACTTGAGCGATGTGGAAAACGGTCGGGCAGCCCCGCCCTCTGAAAAAGTCATTGTGGATATGGCAAGGGCCTTGAACATGGATAAACAGCGGCTGCTGGCGGCTGCCAGAAAGGTCGATCCCGAGTTGTCTCAATACGTGGCGCAACAACCCCGAGTTGCCGACTTTTTGAGAACCGCCAAAGAGAGGGGCTACGGAGAAGACGACTGGTCCAGGCTCTCGCAGTTGGCTGAGATCGCAAAACTCGGGAAAGGGGAGGGCGAAAAATGAGGGTGCCATGGCTGGCCAAACAGAAGATTGCCGAAGCGGCTTCAGGGCTTATCGATGATTACGAGGCCATCGCCGGATATCCGATCACGCCTCCGATTCCGGTGGAAGATATGATTGAAAGATCGCTCGGACTCACGCTTGCCTTTGAAGATCTGGAAACCATACTGGGGTCAAAGGGGGTGCTCGGCGCCACCTATGTGGGGGCCAAGCTCATCTGCATCAACGAGCGGCTTTTGGAACAGGGCCCGGAGGGGAGGTTGATCTTTACCTGTGCCCATGAGGTCGGTCACTGGATCCTGCATCGGCGCTATGCCGAGGTAGCGACGAGACAGGCCGTTGACGGGGACGTTATTGTATGCCGCACAGGGAACGCCAGAGAACGGATTGAATGGCAGGCCGATTACTTTGCGGGGTGCCTTCTGATGCCGCAGAAGGCGGTTGTCAAGGCATTTCGGGCAGCCTTTGAAAAGGATGCCCTTGTACTGCACAACCGGAAAAGCACCATTGGGCCGCCGAGTCTGTTTGTTGATCCCTGCGTGGAAAACTGGGCCCGTATTGCCGCCATGATGTGTGAGGCAGGCGGATTCACCAATGTCTCCCTGCACGCCATGATCATCAGGCTGCAGGAACTGGGGCTTTTGATCAACCGGACGGATGCGCCGGTCGGATGGCAGGAATCCGCAACGGCCTGCTAACTTTGTTTTTGCCTATTTTTTTGTTGGAGTTGTTCTGGCCAATCGAACATGGGAGACCGATCATCACTGCTGAGCACGCTCAAGATAAGCCGTTCTTCCCTGATTCATCCCCCCTCAAGCGGTGGAAAAAAGACCAATTGGTCACCCGGCTCAAGAACGTGATCCATGTCGCATTGACGGCCGTTGACCATGGTGATTTTTTCAACCCTGACCGGCACATGGAGCATGCTCAAGACAGTTCCGACCGTTGAATCATCCGGGACCTCCATCTCCCCGCCATCGGGTAGATGTCTTGTAAACCGTTTCATGGTGGCGTAGCCGTTTACCCTGATGCGCACGGATCGCTCCCTCCCCCTCCCTTTCTCCAACTCGTCATAATCCTTTATATCATATTTAAATTGCAAAGGAAAAAAATATATGATAGGGTTGGGAACAGACTGGGTAAGCTGATCTCTCGTGTATTTTTGAAGGAAGGAGGTCCAAAACAATATGGGGTATATGGGTCAAATCCTCCGCGTTGACCTGAGCACACACGCGGTTCATTATGAGCCCCTCAACAGGGAATGGGCAGCCGATTTTATCGGGGGAAGGGGTCTGGGGATGCGATATCTTCTGGAGGAAGTGGATCCCCGGTGCGATCCTCTTTCTTCAGAAAATAAGCTGATCATGATGACGGGTCCCCTCACCGGCACCTCCGCCCCCACCGGCGCCCGATACATGGTCATGACCAAGTCTCCGCTGACCGGGGCGGTGACCTGCTCCAATTCAGGGGGGCAGTTCCCTGCAGCGCTCAAGCGGGCCGGGATCGACGGGATTATTTTTGAAGGACGTTCGCCAACACCGGTCTATCTTCGTGTTACCGGCGAAGGTGCGCAGCTGAAGAGCGCGGAACACCTCTGGGGCAAGGACACTCATGAGACGACCGATCTTCTGATCGAAGAGACAGGTAAAGAGGCAAAGGTGGCGTGTATCGGGCCGGCAGGTGAAAACGGCGTGTTGTTTGCCGCTATCATGAATGACAAGGACCGGGCCGCGGGGAGATCCGGCGTGGGGACGGTAATGGGGGCAAAGGGGCTGAAGGCCGTAGTGGCGGAAGGCGATCTCAAGGTCCCTCTTCAAGATGAGGCTGCCTTCAGAAAGATCGTAAAAGAGCTGCTGGTCCGCTTTAAGGATGCCCTTAAGGGTCAGCCCCCGCCCCTTCGAACCTATGGCACCGCTATTACCGTCATCGCAACGCAGACCGCAGGGGTCTTTCCCACACGGAACTTTCAACAGGGAACCTTTGAGGGATGGGAGAAGATCAGCGGTGAGGCCCTGACCGAACGGTTCCTTGTAAGGCCGAGCGCCTGTTTCAGTTGCCCCATCGCCTGCGGCCGGGTCACCCGTATTGCAGATGGCCCGTTTCAGGGAGAAGGGGAGGGCCCGGAATACGAAACCATTTATTCCCTCGGGAGCAACTGCGGCATTGAGGATCTGGCAGCCCTTACCAAGGCCAACTACATCTGCAATGAAATGGGGATGGACACCATCAGCATGGGGTCCACCATCGCCTGCGCCATGGAAATGTATGAAAAGGGGATCCTGAAGGAGTCCGAAATCGGCCGTCCGCTTCCCTTCGGGGACGGCGAAGGCCTGGTGGAGATGTGCCGGAAGACCGCAACCAGAGAAGGGTTCGGGGACCGGCTGGCCATGGGAAGCCTCAGACTGGCCCGGGCGTACGGCTGTCCGGAGCTGGCGATCGTCTCAAAAGGACAGGAATTCGCCGGTTACGATCCCAGGGGGGAAAAAGGGATGGGGCTTGCCTATGCCACCTCCAGTATCGGGGCCAGCCATATGCGGGGCGATTCCGCCTATATAGAGCTTTTGGGGGTCCCGAAACTCATCGATCCCCTTACGTGGAAGGATAAGATACAGATCGTCAAAGACTGGCAAGATGTGTTTGCCGCAATCGATTCCGCAGGCCTTTGCGTCTTTTTTTCCGTCCGGAACCTGGTGACGCCCACCGAAGACATTCGACCGGAGGGGATCGCACGGCTCCTCAACGCCGCAGTGGGTACGCACCATGACAAGGATTCTCTCGCCAGGGCAGGGGAACGGGTCATTCATCTGGAGCGGCTTTTTCTTACCAGGGCCGGATTTGATTCCAAAGACGATTCCCTGCCGGAACGGATCACCCGGGAACCACTTCCGGACGGGCCGGGAAAGGGACATGTGTGTGAGTTGGACAAGATGCTTCCCATATACTACAGACTCCGTGGCTGGGATCCTGACGGCTCCCCCGAGCCGCAGATCCTCCGGGCCTTGGGAATTGATCAGATCTGAGCCTTTCCTACAAACCAAGAATAGAGACTCAGGATAAGAATATATGAACAAGCTGATTATTACGGTGGCGTCCACCGGGTCACTCCCCACAAAGGAGATGACTCCCCATGTGCCTGTCACGCCTGAAGAGATCATTGAGACCGGGATCCGCTGTGAGGCGGCCGGGGCCTCGGTGATACACGTTCACGCCAGGAACCCCCGGGACGGGAGCGCATCCAGCCAATACCCTATTTTTGAAGAAATTTACCATGGCCTGAGGGAAAAGACGAACCTCATCATCCAGATATCGACCGGGGGCCGCGCGGGAACGGCCTATGAACAGCGGTGCGAACGGCTCAGGTTGAAACCCGAGATGGCGAGTCTCACCACCGGATCGGTCAACTTCCCCAACTCGGTCTATGAAAACAGCCCTGAGCTGATCAAAGCCCTGGCAACGGATATGTTCGAACTGGGGATAAAGCCTGAAATCGAGGTTTTCGATGTCAGCATGATCAACAACGGCGTCCTGCTGGCCCGGGAGGGCCTTCTGGTCCCGCCGCTCCATTTTGATTTTGTCATGGGCCTCAAAGGCGCCATCCCGGCGACCATCGATCATCTGGTACATCTCAAGAACAGCATCCCCTCCGATGCCACCTGGACCGTTGCGGGTGTGGGGCCTGCCCAGCTTCCCATGAATCTGCATGCCGTAATAATGGGGGGTCATGTAAGGGTGGGCCTGGAAGACAATATCTACTACACAAAGGGTCAGCTGGCCACCAACGAGGCCCTGGTGGAACGGATGGTGCGTTTGAGCGGTGAAGTGGGAAGAGAAGTGGCGACCCCGGATGAGGCCAGAGAGATCCTGCACCTCACAAAATGAGATGTGATGGGCCGTTCACATGCCCAGATAGGCGCGTTTAACATCGTCATCCGCTACCAGTTCCTCGGAAGCGCCGCTCCGTGTTATCCTGCCGCTTTCTAAAATATATGCCCTCCCGGAATGCTTCAATGCCTGCTCCACGTTCTGCTCCACCAGAAGGATCGTGGTCTCCTGTGCCAGGGCGTCCAGGACCTTAAATATCTCTTTGGTAATGAGCGGTGCCAGGCCCAGGGATAATTCGTCAATGAGCAGCAGTCGCGGGCGGCTCATGAGTGCCCGTCCGATGGCCAGCATCTGCTGTTCTCCTCCGCTCAGGGTGCCGGCCCTCTGATGCCTCCGCTCTGCCAGTATGGGGAAGAGCGTCACCACATGCCCTCTGGTCTGATCCAGATCTTTCCGGCCCCGTTTGGGATAGGCCCCGATCTCCAGGTTTTCCCAGACGGTCATATCCCCATACACCCGTCGACCTTCCGGAACCAGGGCCAGGCCGGTACGAATGATCTGATAGGCCTTCCGACCTGAGAGGGGGCTCCCGTCAAAACGGATCTCCCCGCTCGAAGGGGGCAGGACGCCCATGATGGAAAGGAGAAGGGTGGATTTCCCGGCCCCGTTGCTTCCCAGCACCGCCACCTTTTCGCCTTCTGTGACTTGGACGGAAACATCCCAGAGGATCTGTGTTTCTCCCCGGGAGACATTCAGGTGTGAGATTTCCAGCATAGTTTCTTTCCTGACAGGTGTTCACGGGTTTCCGGGCATAAGCGCCTGCATTTCCATTATCGCATCGGGTTCACGACCCGTCCTTCCGGGACCCGGGAAACCCGATGGCAGCGGGGCTAGTCACCCAGATAGGCCTTGATGACCCTTGGATCGCTCACCACCTGGGCCGGCGGGCCCTCCATAAGGTTTTCGCCCTGATCCAGAACGATCACCCGGTCCGCTGCCGCCATGATGGCGCCCATCACATGCTCTATCCAGAAAATGGTCAAACCGGCCGTCTCTCTCAGCTTCTGAATCAGTTCGACTGCCTGCAATATCTCGTGTGAATTGAGCCCTGCCAGTACCTCGTCCAAGAGCAGGATGTGCGGTTTTGTGGCCAGGGCCCGGGCCATTTCCAACCTTTTTTTGTCAATGAGATTCAGTCCGCTTGCCAGAGTGGATGCGCTGGACAGCAGCCCCACATGGTCGAGTGCCTCCCGGGCCGGCGCCTCCCATTGGCGGTGCTCCTCCTGTCTGGGACTGTTGATCACCGCAACGGCCACGTTTTCAAGGCATGTCATCTCCATAAATGGACGGGTGACCTGAAAGGTCCTGGCGATCCCTTCCCGGCAGGTCCGGTTGGCCGTATGACCGGTAATATCTTCTCCATGAAACAGCACCTGTCCGGAGGTAGGTTTGAACGCCCCTGCAATCACATTGAAGAGGGTGGTTTTGCCTGCGCCGTTCGGACCGATCAGCCCCACGATCTCTCCATGTTCCAGGGAAAAGTCCACGTCCCTGAGCGCCTGGACGCCCCCGAACTGCTTGGATATGCGGTAACCTTCAAGTAACGACAAGATATGCCTCCTCTTGGGAAGAGTGCCTATAGCAAGCTGAAGTGGTCACAGTTGAATTCGAAGCCCGTCTTAATCCGGGAGGGCTGAATACCCATGATGCAACAGCTCAAAAATTGCTGTTTTTCACGCTTCCCCCATCACATGGGTCTGTCTTGTCTTATATTGCTGCACAAGACCTGTGAGGCCTTTGGGAAAAAATCTCGCCATGCCGAGTGCCACCAGGCCGAATACCAGGACGTGGTACTCGCCGTATGCCCGGATATATTCAGAGAGCACCTCCAGGACAAAGGCCCCTACAATGGGCCCGACAAAAGACCCCAGCCCGCCGATGACCGTCATGGAAAGTACCAGGAACTGCTGGTTCAGGGAGGGGATTTCAGGGGTTATCAGAAGGAGATAATGCCCGTACAACCCTCCCGCGAGGCCTGCCAGGGCGCTGGAAACGGTGAACGCCAGGACCCGCACGCCGATCACGTTGACGCCCAAGGAGGAGGCGGCCCGTTCATCGTTTTGCACGGCTCTGAAGTTAAGTCCTATGTTGGAATGGATGAGCCGGTATATGACCACAAGGGTGATGACGGTGGCCGCGATAAAAATATACAAATAGGCGGATTTGGAGTAATGGGTAATGAGTCCCGGCACCTGAAGCCCCATGGTGCCCCGGGTAAATTCATATTCGTTGGTGATAATGATGTGGAGGATTTCGGAAAACCCCAGGGTGGTGAGCGAGAGATAGATCCCCCCCATTCTGAGACAGAGGACCCCCACGGCCAGTCCCAGAACAGCGGCGGCCACCACACCGATGCCGATGCCGATCCACGGGTTAACTCCCGCTTTGACGGCCAGGATGCCGCTGGTATATGCTCCGATCCCGGCAAAGGCGGCATGGGCAAAGGAAACCTGGCCGGTGTATCCCGCAATCAGGTTCCAGCTGGATGCCATCATGGCATAGAAGAGACTCACAATCACCACATGGAGTTTGTAATCATCCAGGACCAGCGGCAAGAGGCAGAACAGGGCAGTGAACGGGAGCAGCGTGACGTAGAATGTCTTGTTCTTCAACTGAATCCTCCGGCAAAGGGAGATGGATACGGCTTTAAGAAACTTCCGGGTTCCTCTCCGCGGATGAGGGTAATCTACTTGGGCGTTTTAATCGCAAATCGGCAGTGGCAAATCCCTGGATCACGTCTCGCTCCGTCCAAATAGGCCCACCGGTCGAATCGCCAGTACCAGTATCAGGATAATAAAACCAAAAATATGTTTGTATCCGGTGCTGATAAATGCAGCCCCGAAATTCTCCACCAGGCCGAGGGCAAGTCCGCCCACGACACAGCCCCACATGGAGCCCATCCCCCCCAAGACCACCACCACAAAGGCTGTCAGGGCGATGGGCACGCCGGAAGTGGGTGACACAGGGAATACCGGCGCAAGGATAACGCCGGCGGCGCCGGCCAGCGCACATCCCAGACCGAAACTGAGCATATTGAGCGCCTTGGTATTCACCCCGTTTAACTCGGCCATCTCGCGATCCTGGCTGGCGGCCCGAATGATTTTGCCGAACCATGTCTTCTTGAGCATCAAAAACACGGCCGCAATGACAATGACGCCTGCCACAAGGGCGGCCAGTCGCTGATTCCCGTAGTAAAACTGCCCGAACACATTGGTGGCTCCTTTGATCCAGTTGGGGGGCTTGTTGGGATAGGGCCCGAAAATCAGGAGGTAGGCGTTCTGAAGCACGATGGAAAGGATGAAGGTGAGGATCAGCGAGTACATGTCGTTGCCGTAGGTGGGACGGATAAGCGAATACTCGATCAGAATCCCGAACAGGAAGACCAGCCCTACCGCCGCGGCCATGGATACATAGATGTTCCAGCCGAGGGCGTCGGCAAAGATGAAGCTGAAATATCCGGCAAGGATATAGAGTTCGCCGTGGGCGAAATTGATCACATTCATGATCCCCACCACCAGCGAAACGCCGAGGGCCGACAGGGCGTATATCACCCCGATGACAATCCCGTTCATCAGTGCCAGTGAAAACATTCAGGTACCCCTTTGTCAGAATGAAAAATGACTATTGAATATCGAAAGACGACGTCCTTTAGGGAGACGTATTGCTTATGCGGGGTCGGGGATTTCGGGTTGTTGCAGCTGCGTTTTGGCGCCCGTAACAACCCGAATCCCGACGTGCCCTAAGCGATTTACCTCTTGAGTTTGCCGGTAGCGCCTTCAGGGGGATAAAGCACCACCTGCTTCTTGTCCTGCCACTGGATCACCAGCATGGGCGGCATCCAGTGATGATAGGACGGCCCGCCCTTGGTGGTATCAAATTTGGCTGTCCCCCGGGTTACCAGAAGGTTGGTGTTTTCAAGTGCCTGGACCAGTTTGTCCGGGTCTGTGGATCCGGCCCGGTTGATGGCGTCGGCCGCGATGAGGATCGCATCAAATATGGATCTGGATTTGTAGTCAGTGGGTTGTACGCCGAATTCCTTGACGTAAGCCTCACGAAAATAGGTGGCCAGTTCGGTCAACTCCACCTTTTCGTGCATGGAAGAGACAAAACACTCCAGGTTTCCATAATCGCCCACGTTTTTCCAGAAATCCGGCCAGAGGCTCGGGGGGCCGGCGCCGTCCAGGATGACGGCCTTGGGGGAAACCTTCATCTCGCCGGCCTGGGCCACAAAGTAGTGAAGACCCGTGCCATAAATAAAGGCGAGAATCACATCCGGATCAAAGGCCTTGATCTTGGCCAGCTCGGTATAGTGATCCTGACTTTTCCGTTCCGTCTCCAGGGTCTCGTAGACAACGCCGATCTTGGCAAGGGCCGCTTCGCAGAGTTTCCCGATCCCAAGACCCCAATCGGTATTTTCAGCAACAATATAGGCTTTTTTGAATTTTTCATGCGCCACCCACTTGGCGATGGTATGATTCACCACACCCGAATTGGACGGGCCGGCGCGAAACACATACTTGTAGTTCTTTGCGGTAATGGGATCGGCCCATGCCTCGGCCACGATAAACGGCACCTTCAGCCGGTTGGCCACTTCTATTTCCGCCAAGGCAGAGGATGAATGGCTTTCCCCCAGCACCATGGCCACCTTGTCCCGGGTGGCCAGCCGTTCGAAGCCTGAAGCAGCCTTGTCCGGTGCGCCGGCGGTGTCTTCAAACACGATTTCCAGGTTCTTTCCCAGGACCCCGCCTTTGGAATTGACATAGCCGGTTGCCAGTTTAATCCCCTCTTCAAAGGCCTTGCCCGTGGCTGCGGCCGTGCCCGTGCGGGGACCGACCACGCCCACCTTAATGGTATCCGCTGCCACACCGGGGGTCGCGCCGACTACCAGGCCCAGACCCAGAAACAATACACAGATTCCAAATGTCAGTCTCTTCATGTCATTTCCTCCTCGCCGCTAAATTGGTTATTGATGCGCATCCGATCCCTCATACGGAAACGGACATCCACATGGATGGTGTCGGCCGTCACCCTGAAAGACGGATGTCAGGGTTCCCTTGGACCCAATACCTCTTCGAGGACCGATTCCAGGGTGGCAACCACCCAATCCAGTTCCTCACGTGTTATGACGAAGGGAGGGCCGAACATAATGGCGTCTCCCTCTCCTCCGGCAAAACCGATGCACGTATAAGTGATGACTCCTGATGCCATGAGGGCTTCCCAGATCCTCTCCGCCACCTTTTCCGCCCTGGGAAACGGTTTGAGGGTCTCTTTTTCTTTGACAAATTCCACGGCCCACATCATGCCGATGCCCCGTACCTGGGCCACATGGGGATGCTTTTCCAGGGGTCTCAGGACCTCTCCCAGATACCTCCCCAGGTCGTGGGCCCGTTGCACCAGGTCCTCCTTTTCAAGGATATCCACCACGGCAAGCCCGGCCGCGGCCGCCACCGGGTGATGGGAAAAGGTGTGGCCGTGAATGAAATTCCCGGGCGACCGGAGGAGAAGGTCCATATGCTTCTTCCGGCAGCCCACTGCGGACAGGGCCGCGTACCCACCGCTCAACCCTTTTCCCATTACCATCAGGTCCGGTTCAAGGCCGTAATGCTCCGCTGCAAACCATTTTCCGGTCCGGCCCATGCCGCACATGACCTCATCCAGAATGAGGAGGACGCCGTGTCTTTTGCAGATTTCGGCCACGATTTCATAGTATTCGGGCGGGGGCGCCACGGCGCCGATGGTTGCCCCGCACACGGTTTCCGCGAGAAAGGCAGAGATGGTCCGGCTCCCTTCGAGATGTATGGCATCCTCCAGGGCATGGGCGCAGCGCACTCCGCAACCGGGATAGGTCAGTCTGTAGTGGCACCGCAGACAATAGGGCGGCGGTATGTGAATGGCGGGCGGGAGCATGGGAAGAAATGGATCCCGCATACTCGGTTTTCCCGTCATTGAAAGTGCCCCCAGGGTGGATCCATGATAGGCATGCCACCGGGAGATCACACGAAACCGGCCGGCCTCTCCCCTGGCCGACTGTATCTGACGCGCCAGCTTCATGGCGGCTTCAACCGCCTCGCTTCCGCTGGAGCAGAAGTAGAACCGGTCGATTCGTGGAGGGGTATGCCCACTGAGGCGTTTTGCGAGTTTCTCCAGGGTCTCTGTGGTGAACATGGTGCCGTGAACATAATTGACCCTGCGGGCCTGTCGTGAAATGGCATCCGCCACGTCCGACCTGCCGTGCCCCACATTGACGCAGATGGGGCCGCCGCTGGCGTCTAAGTATTTCCTGCCATCGGCATCATATATCCACACGCCCTCGCCGCGGACCGCGGTAGGGAGGGCGCGGTCCAGCCGCCGGTGAAATACATGGCTATCCGTCATCATCGGGTGCCTCCTCGTAGAAGCCGATAGCATGGCTGATCTTGAGTGCCACCTGTTTCACGATCGGGGCCAGTGTTTCATCCACCTGTCCCGTGTCGTGCTGGGCCGCATTGACCGCCATGTTGAGTGCAGCCACCACCTTTCCGTCCCTGTCCCGTACAGGGGCCGCCACCGAGATCAGTTCCAGGGCCAGTTCACCGTTATTTACAGCATACCCCTTCTCCCTCACCTCTTCAAGTATCGCTTTCAGGCCGTCAGGGGAGACAATGGTTTTAGGCGTCATCTGTTCCATCGGTGATTTGGCAAGAATATCGATCGCCGCCTCGGTCGGAAGAGATGCCAGAAGGACTCTTCCCATGGAGGTGCAATATGCCGGCAGTTTGGATCCAATTTCCAGATTGATGGTAAGGATTTTCCGTGTCTTAATCCTGTCGATGTAAAGGATATCAGCGCCGTCCAGGATGGCTAAGTTGAAGGTTTCGTTGTATTCCCTGCTGGCACGGACAAGATAGGGATGTGCCGTCTGCCACAGATCATAGGACTGAAACAGTCCGTATCCCAGACCCAGCACCTTGGGGGCTACACGATAGGTCTTGGTCTCCGGATCTCTTTCGATAAACTCCAGCGATTCAAGGGTAAACAGGAAGCGGTAGGCGGTCGGGAGGGTGAGTCCCATAGACTTTGATATCTTGCTCAAGGTCATGGGTACCTTGCTCTGGGCAAGCAGTTCAAGCATTTTCAGGCCTCGCCCCAAGGAGTAAATGTAGTATCGGTGTTCCATGGTATTTTGCATAGCGAAAGTATGTTTTACATTCTAAAACAATTTCCCTCCCGATTTCAAGAAAAAATTTCTCCGGCAATTCAAGCGGTCTATTGTCCTGCGTTCATAGCGCGCCATTTTTTAACTGCCAAACCGAATTATTTTCTTGACAACAAGAAATGATAAAAATATTTATAAACGATCGTTCATTAATGATATGCCGAATATAGAAGACTAATTATGACTCTGAGGCGATTCATTTGGACCATAAATCCATTTTGGGAGATATTAGATAATTTTAAGAATTTATATTTAATGACCGATCGTTCATTAACCAGCATTCGCAAAATATCATAGCCTGCCTAAATTTCGCTGAGGAACACTCCGGAATGTAAAAGTTGAGGGGGTATCGATGCCTGCCACGAGATCAAAATCCGGCTTCCAGAAGGCCAAGATGCTGAATGTGGCCAGGAAGCTTTTCTGGGATAAGGGCTACAACGCCACGGGCATGAGGGACATCGCCAGCGCCTATGGATGCAGACCCGCCAACATCTATAATTTTTTCACCAACAAGGAAGAGATCCTCTATCAGGTCCTTCGGGAAGAGATGGAGAAAATCGTGGATCCGATTCGTCACCTCGAGGACGACACGAAGACGCCGCCCCTGGAGCAACTCCGAGAAATCATTCACGTCCATCTCAAAATCACGCTGAGCTATCGACGGTCCGCAGGGCTGCTTTTCGATGCAACATTAGACAAGCTGTCGCCACCCAGGAGAAAGGTGATTGTTGAGTACCGCGACCTGTACGACCGCGTCCTGAGAAAAGTGCTCCAACGCGGCATCGATGGAGGATATTTCCATGAAACAGACGTTAAACTGGTCGATTTCATGATCGCCTCCATGATCACCCGGAGCAGGGTCTGGTTTCATCCCAAGAAGGGCGCCAGCGTCGATCAACTGGCTGATTTCATCTTTCAGTTTACCTGTAATGGGCTCATGGGTGGCGATGGGGCCAGGCCGCGCATCGCCTGATGAGAGGGCGCTGGCCAGCAATTCTCATTGTGGAAAAATAGCCATGTGGGAGCGGCTTCCGAGCCGCGAAAAATCATGGCAAGATGCCATTCACACAGTATTCGGATTCCAAGGCTGCTTCAAAATGACAATGGGCGCTGACAGGGGGGCGGCCCATCAAGGATGACAACCACCTGTCTTACACCCATCACAAATAGCCAAGAACGAGCGAGGTCGGTGCAATGGATTTCAATCTGACGTCTGAACAGAAGATGCTGAGAGAGAGTGTAAGAAAAATCAGTGTAAACGAATTCGCCCCCCATGCAGCGGAGATAGACGAGCAGGAGACGTTCCCTTGGGAGCATAAGACCATACTGGAACAAAACGGACTCCTGGGCATTCACATTCCTGAGGAGTACGGGGGGGCCGGAGCAGGGATGATCAGTCTTGGCCTGGTCATCGAAGAGATCGCCCGGGTTTGCACCTCGTCCTCCATCATCGTTACCAACCAGGCACTTGGGGCAGACCCCATTCTGCTGGGAGGGTCCCACGAGCAGAAGATCAGATGGCTCAAGCCGCTGGCAGAAGGGCATGTTCTGGGAGGGGTAGCCATTACAGAGCCTGACGCAGGGTCTGATGTGACCGGGATCAAGACCACGGCCGTTGCGAAAGGGGATGGTTATGCGCTCAACGGGAGCAAAGTGTTTATTACGAACGGGGGGGTGGGCGAGATCTTCACCATCGTCGCCTATACGGACAAATCACAGAAGCACAGGGGGATCAGCCTTTTTGTGGTGACCAGCGACACACCAGGGTTTTCAATAGGAAAGCACGAAAAGAAGATGGGAATTCGGGGCTCCAGCACCACCGAATTGATCATGGAAGACTGTTTTGTCCCCCGGGAAAACCTGATCGGATCGCCCGGGGGGGGATTCAAGATACTGATGGATGTCCTGAACTATACACGACCCGGCGTGGGGGCCCAGGCGGTGGGGATTGCCCAGGGTGCGCTTGACGTAGCGATAGATTACACCAAGAAGAGGATGCAGTTTGGAAAGCGGTTATGCGATTTCCAGGGACTCCAATGGATGATGGCAGAGATGGCGCTGAAGGTGGAGACTGCCAGGACGATGGTGTGGAGGGCCTGCGCCACCATTGATGCCGAACCGGATTCAAAAGATATCCCCCGGTTGTCGTCGATGGCCAAGTGGTTTGCTTCTGATGCAGCCATGGCGGTTTCAACCGATGCTGTCCAACTGCTGGGCGGATACGGATACATCCGGGAATACCCGGTGGAGCGGATGATGAGGGACGCAAAAATCACGCAGATCTACGAAGGGACCAATCAGGTGCAGCGGATCATCATTGCCAATCAGCTTTTGAGATAATCTCGTAACTCATCGATCTATGACGGCCATGGTGGCGTGGGGATTTGAGTCACATGGTATTTTTGCGGAAAAGGAGGTGATAAAACAGGCTAAAAGGACATTTTGAATAGACCGGGGATAATTTGTCGTTTGGCTCGAAACCTTATCTGTCGAGGAGAAATGCCATGAAGAAATTGAGATTGGTCACATCTTTTCTTAGTCTTTTATGCTGTCTGATGTTGGGGATTATTGTAAGCCCGGCGGCGGCAGCGGATCAACCGATTGTGATTGGTTTTGTTCATACATTGAGCGGACCCGTTGCCATGTATGGCAAGAGCAGTGAAATTGGAGGACAAATCGCAGTAGAGGAAATCAACGCTGCCGGCGGCGTCCTGGGAAGGCAGTTGAAACTCGTCAGCCGTGACGACAAACTTAACCCCGAGGTGGGACTCAGGGAGGCCAAGTCTCTGGTCTTGGAGGAAAAGGCGGATTTTCTTACCGGGGCTATCAGCAGTTCTGTGACGCAGGCTATTTCTGAATATTGCAGATCCATCAAGAAGATCTATATCACCACCAATTCCCAGTCCTCCAGAACCACCGAGGAGATGGGACATCGGTACGTCTTCCGAATCTCAACCAACTCCTATCCCTATCATGGGATCCCTGCCGAGTATGCAGCCAAAAAGTGGGGCTCAAAAAAGCTGTGTGTGTGCGGACCGGATTATGAGTGGGGAAAGGTGGCCGCAAGGGACTTTGTGGAGATTTACAAAAAATTCGTCCCCGATGCCGAGGTCGTCCGCGAGGTTTGGGTTCCTCTCGGCACCAATGACTACACGCCCTTCATCTCAACCATACTGGGATCAGGGGCTGAACTGCTTCAGCATTCCTTCTACGGCGGAATGGAGTTGGCCTTTACCAAGCAGGCCTACATGATGGGCGTTTTTAAGAAGATGCACGTGTCGGCCTCCTGCGCAGGAGATGCCGAAACCTGGTACAAGGCAAAGAAGGGGGAGCCCTATCCCGAAAATGCCGTTGCGACCTGCCGATATCCCTACTATGCCATCAAGAATCCCCAGAGCCAGCAGTTCGTTGAGAAATTCGGCAAGAAATCCGAGGTGGCCGCCAACTACGCCGCCCTGGATCAGTATATCGCCGTTTACGCCCTGGCCGACGTTATCAAAGAGGTGGGATCTGTGGATACCGAGAAGATTATCGATGCGCTTGAAGGTAAAATGATCAGCACACCCTTTGACCCGCCCCTTGACAAGATCAAGATCCGGGCCTGCGATCATCAGGCGATGCTCCCTACCTGGGTGGGGATCATGGGTTTCCGAGACGATGTCTCTTTCCCGGCTTTGACACAGATCACCGTGGCCAAGGATCCGGAAACCACCTATCGGACCTGTGCCGAGATTCAAAAGCTTCGCGACCAAGCCAAAAAGGAAGGGTTGAGGACCTGGGAAAAATAGGCATTTCCCGTGATCGTCCTCTTGATCCCAAGGCTGAAGGATTCCGGTCTTGACTTCATGAGGAGAAGCTCAAATCACCCGGAATCCTGTCATCCATCATTTCATGTATAGAGGCAGGTGAGAATGTTTGCCGAGAATCTGATCAGGCAATTATTGAGCGGGTTCAGCCTGGGTATGGTGGTCTTTATCATTGCCGTAGGTCTCTCGCTTATTTTCGGCACCCTGAAGGTGCTGAACATGGCCCACGGCTCCATCTACATGCTGGGTGCCTTTCTCTGCTACTGGCTGACGTCGTCGCTGGGGGATGTGCCGGGGATCTTCTGGTGGTCGCTTCTGGTTGCGCCGCTGGGGGCGGCCCTATTCGGGGGTATCATCGAGATTCTTCTCCTGCGCCGGATCTACGGCCTGGATATGATGTACCAATGGATCCTGACGTTCGGACTAATACTCTTTATCGGGGACCTATGCAGGCTCCTGTGGGGGGTCGATTATTATATGGTGGCGCCCCCCTGGCCCCTGGATGGACCCGTAGAGGTCCTCGGCGTCTATTTTCCTGCGTATAACCTGTTCGTCATGGCGCTTGGACCGGTTATCTTGATTGGTATCGTGATACTGCTCCGTTTCACACGACTCGGGAGGGTCATCCGGGCCGCCACCTTTAATCCCGAGATGGTGGGGGCATTGGGCGTCAACGTACCCCTTACCTTTACCCTTGTATTTATGTTCGGGTGTTGGCTCGCAGGCCTGGGCGGGGCCCTGGTGGCACCCATGACTGCGGTTTCCCTTGGAATGGATGCGGCTGTTATCATCGACTGCTTCATCATTGTAGTCATTGGGGGTCTGGGGAGCACATTGGGCGCCTTTATCGGCGCGGTAATTTTTGGGCTTTCTTATGCCCTGGGCATTCTCGTGGCCCCCAAATTGGCCATCGGCATCGGATTCTTCATCATGGCAGTCATTTTGATTATCAGGCCATGGGGTCTGCTCGGGAAACCTGAATAGGGATGAGGCATACTGCAATGAAGAAACATCTGTTATTGAACCGGATCCGGGGACAACGGCTGTTCTGGTCGGTCGCGACGGTGATTTTTTTCCTGGTACTCCCAAGGATCATCAGCCTGGGTTACCTGAGCCTGGTCATTGAAATGATGATTCTCGGTGTGGCGGCGTGCGGCCTCAACCTCATCATGGGGTATGCCGGCATGGTGTCCTTTGGTCCGGCGGGATTGTATGCCACGGGGGCCTATGCCACGGCGCTCCTCATCGTGAAGTTTGGCGTCCCATTTGGATGGGCCATGATAGCAGGTCCGATCGCGGCGGCCCTGGCCGGCGTACTCATCGGCTGGTTCTGTGTTCGGCGAACAGCGGTCTATTTTGCCCTGCTGACCCTCGCCTTTTCTCAAATCATATACACCATTGTCTTTGAATGGTACAGCTTCACCGGGGGCGACAACGGCATCGTGGGTATCAAGACGCCGGGCATTCTGTCGGGCATCGAGAGCTACTACTATTTCACATTGACCGCATCCGCTGTCTGCGTAGGCCTCATGTGGATGATCGCCAACTCCTCGTTCGGAAAGGCCCTTCAGGCCATTCGGGAAAACCCCGAGCGAGCCGAATTCATTGCCATTCATGTCCGAAGATACCAGCTCGCCGCCTTCGTGCTTTCCTCTTTTTTCTTAGGCGCCGCCGGGTCCCTTTACTGCGGCTTTAACCACAATGTCTTTCCCGTTTACGCCCATTGGTCCAAGGGTGCGGACATTTTGGTGGTCTGCCTCTTAGGCGGCATGTTTCACTTTATGGGCCCTATCTTGGGGTCTGTTGTGTACATCCTTTTGGACAAGATCATTGTCAGTTTCACGGAGTACTGGCCGATGGTGCTGGGGCTGATCGTTGTCCTGTCGGTGCTCTTTCTGCGAGGGGGCATCGCGGGATTCTTATCCAGTAGATTGCTATATAAGCCAGAGGGGGAACGCGGAGGCGACAGATGATACTTGAGGTTGAGGGGTTGTCCAAGTCATTCGGCGGACTGAAGGCTGTCAGCGATGTGTGTCTTCAGATAAACGAAGGGGAGTTGAGTTCCATCATCGGCCCCAATGGCGCCGGCAAGAGCACCTTTTTTAACCTCTTGGGCGGAAAATTCCGGCCTGATTCCGGAAAGATCCTGTTTCAAGGAGAGGATATCACCGGACTCCCGCCCCACAAGGTGTGCAGAAAGGGGATGTCCAAATCATTTCAACGGCAGAATATCTTCCCGCGCCTCAATGCCTTTGAAAATATTCAGATCGCCGTGCTTTCAGAGCAGAAACGGATCAGAAATCTGGCCCTGCCGGCCGGGAGGCAATGCCGGGCGGAAACCGATCAGGTACTGGAGAGGGTGGGCCTCGAAGACAAGCGGGACAACCTCGCGGGATATCTCTCCTACGGCGATCAAAAGCGACTCGAAATAGGGATTGCCCTGGCAACCCGGCCAAGGCTCCTCCTCCTGGATGAACCCACGGCCGGCATGAGTCCCGATGAAACCGTTACCATCACACATCTGATCCAAAAACTGGCACGAGAACAGAGACTGACCCTTCTGTTTGTCGAGCATGACATGAGCGTGGTCTTCGGGATATCGGAAAAGATACGGGTGATGCATCTGGGCAGGATTATCGCGGAAGGAAATCCCGAAGAGGTCCAGTCCAATCCGGAGGTGCAGCGGATTTATCTGGGGGAGACGGCATGACGCTTTTACACATTAGCGATATGGATACCTTTTATGGACTCAGCCATATTCTGTTCGAGGTCTCGCTGGAAGTCAAGGAGGGGGAAACCGTTTGCCTTCTCGGAAGAAACGGGGTGGGTAAGACGACCACCATGAGGAGCATCATGGGCCTCTCACCCGCTCGGAGAGGAAATCTGACCTTTCGCAACGAATCCATCCGAGGGAAAAAATCGTTCCAGATTGCGAGGATGGGCATCGGGTTCGTGCCCGAGGACCGAATCATTTTTCCGAACCTCACCGTAAGAGAGAACCTGGAGTTAGGTATCAAAAGCGGGACCAAAGGTCAACCCCAGTGGACCCTCAAACGGGTCTATAAGCTCTTCCCCATCCTTGAGGCGCGCAAAAGCCAGGACGGGGCAACCCTTTCAGGGGGAGAGCAGCAGATGCTCACCATTGCGCGGACCCTCATGGGTGACCCGCTCCTCCTTCTGCTGGATGAGCCGTGCGAGGGTCTGGCCCCCCTTATCGTCAAGACATTGGGTGACCAGATCCGTCTCCTTAAAGGGGAGGGAATGACGATCCTGATTACCGAGCAGAACGCCATCTTTGCCCTGGAACTTTCCGAACGGGCCTACATACTGGAAAAGGGCGCGGTTGTCTGGCGCGGGAATGCCATGGAGCTGAAGGAGAGGCCCGATATCATGAAAAAGTACCTGGGAATCTGAACCCAACCAGAGGATCTGACGAGAGGGAGGTGGATATGAACGTAGCTCATTTCTTGACTGCGACGGCGACCCGCGTTCCGGATCACCCTGCCGTTCATTTTGGGGGAGAGACCCTCACCTATCAGGAGATGAATTGCAGCGTCGACGCCCTGGCCCACGGCCTTGCAGCATTGGGGTTGAACCCTGGGGATATCTGCATGCTCATGATGCCCAGTTCCCTCAACTGGGCACTGGTCTATTATGCACTGGCCAAGGTGGGGGCCGTTGTCGTACCCATCAATTTTCTCTATCGTCATAAAGAGCTTGCCTATATTTTTCAAGACGCCCAGCCAAAGGCCTTCATCGGCCATAGCGATTATCTGCAGGAACCGATGAACGTCATGGGCTCCACGCAGGACCTGAAGATCCGGATTGCCTCAGGGGATCATCTGCCCAAGGGTTTTATCCCCCTTGGAGACATGTTCCATTCCGAAGAAACGTTTGCGGTCTACCCGACAAACCCAGAAGACCCGTTTACCATTATCTACACCAGTGGGACCACAGGGGAACCCAAAGGTGCAGTGTTGACCCATAAGGCCCTCATGAGCGACGCCAAGGCTGTGGCAAGTGTTCGGCATACCGAGCCCCATGATGTGGTTTTGAGTGTGCTCCCTCTTTTTCACATCTATGGGATGACCCATGCGCTCAACATCTCTGTCTATCTCGGGCTAACCATCCGCATGTGGAGTGCATTTGATGAGGATGCGGTCCTGTCCGCAATCGAATCGGAAGAGAGTACCATCCTGTATGCGGTCCCCACGATGGTGAACCGATTGGTGGAGGCATCTTTCGCCCGTCCGCCAAAACGCTCCGGACTTCGCTTTGTAATATCGGGCGGCGCCTCTCTTCCGGTGGAGATCCTCCATCGATTTGAAGAAGCCTTCGGTGCGCCTATTCATGAGAGTTATGGGCTTACGGAGTTTTCACCCACATGCGTCGAGAACCCCTTCGGAAGACCGACCCGGCCGGGTTCCATCGGGCTGCCCATCCCCCCATTTCAGGCACGGATTGTGGATCAAGAGGATCGAGATGTGCCAACAGGCACAGTGGGAGAGCTTATCGTGTCCGGTCCCGCCATGATGAAAGAATACCTCAACAAACAAGAGGCGACCCGGGAGGCGCTCCGCAACGGCTGGCTCCACACCGGCGATCTGGCGCGCATGGATGAGGATGGCTATATCTATATCGTAGACCGGAAGAAAGACATGATTATTAGAGGGGGCTACAATGTGTATCCCCGTGAGGTAGAGGAGGTCCTCTATACCCATCCAGCGGTATCGGAAGGAGCGGTGGTGGGCGTTCCACATCAGGATCTGGGGGAGGAAATTGCTGCGGCTATTGTTTTGAAGCCCGGATCGAAAGTGACTCAAGACGAGCTAAGGCAGTTCGTTAAACAGGAGGTAGCCCCTTACAAATATCCAAGGATCATCAAGTTTTTTGAGGAGTTACCTAAAACGGCGGCGGGAAAGATTCAAAAGCGATCTATTTCGTTTGAAGAATGAGGCCTTCTGTCAAGGAAGCTGGCAGTGAGGAAGGTCCGTCCTGTCTTTTGAACAATTCGGTTCAGCCATTATTCTGCGAATCTTATTTTATCGAGGAGTTAGACAGATGGATGATGTGGTGATCGTCAGTGCATGCAGGACGGCCATAGGCAAACACGGCGGGGGGCTCAGGGGGCTCGGCGCCCTGGGTCTGACCATTCCCGTGATGCAGGAAGTCATGAGACGGGCCAATGTGGATCCTGGACTCATAGACGACGTGATCTGGGGATGCAATTACCAGAAGACCTATATGGAAAACAACCTGGCCCGGGTGGCTGCGGTCAAGTCGGAGATCCCGATCTCGGTGCCGGGGATTACGGTGCACCGCAACTGCACCTCCTCCATGTCCGCGGTGCAGATGGGATACTATCAGATCCGGTGCGGGGAGGCGGATGTGATCCTGGCGGGCGGAACCGACAGCATGAGCAATGCGTCCTATACCGTGGAAAAGATGCGATGGGGGTCGAGGCTGGGACATGCGGAGATGCGGGACTCCATGTGGGATTCCCTGACCAGCCTCGGCATCGGGCCGGCCATGGGGATCACGGCCGAGAACCTGGCCGAGAAATTCGGCATCAGCCGGCAGGAGCAGGACGCCTTTTCCCTTTTGAGTCATCAGCGGGTGATCCGGGCCATTGACGAGGGCCGGTTTAGGGATGAAATCCTTCCGTTGGAGGTAAAGGAAAGGAAGCAGGTCGTTTTATTCGATACGGATGAGCATCCCCGGCGCGATGCCACCCTGGAGGGGCTTTCCGTGTTGAAGCCCGCCTTTAAAGAAGACGGAACCGTCACTGCCGGCAATGCCTCGGGCATCAATGACGGGGCCTCCGGCGTGCTGATTATGTCGGACAAAAAGGCGAGGGAACTGGAGGTGCCGGTCATGGCGAGGATCGTGTCGACCGCGACCGTGGGGGTGGGTCCGGATATCATGGGGATCGGTCCGGTCCATGCCACGGAGAAGGCGCTAAAAAAGGCCGGGCTGAAACTGGACCAGATGGAATTGATCGAGGTCAACGAGGCCTTTGCAGCCCAGTATCTGGCCTGCGAAAAAGCGATGGGGCTCGACCGGGAGATCACCAACGTCAACGGCGGCGGCATCGCCCTGGGGCATCCGGTGGGGTGTACCGGAACCCGGATCATGACGACGCTCCTGTACGAGATGGAAAAAAGGGATGCCAAGAGAGGATTGGCGACCCTGTGCGCGGGCGGGGGAATGGGAACCGCCGTGATCCTGGAAAGACCATAGGGGCAATTTTGACCCGGACATGCAGGGACCCGAATGGCCCGACGCAAAGATAAAGAAAAGCGGGGCGCTCCAGAGTAAACGGTCTAATGTTTTATTCTCTGATCTCTGTGCCCCTGTGTGACGAAAACCGGAACGATGAATCAATGGGGTGAACCGACAGGAGGGATATCCAATGGCTATGATGACGGCGGAAGCATATGAGGAGAGTCTCAGGAAGCTAAACCTTCAGGTCTACATGTTCGGCGAGAGGATAGAGAATGTGGTGGACAACCCGATTATCCGGCCCTCCATGAATGCCGTGGCAAAGACCTACGAACTGGCCCATTCGCCTGAACACGAAGACCTGATGACGGCCACATCCCACATCACCGGAAAGAAGATCAACCGGTTTACCCATATCCACCAGAATGTCAGCGATCTGGTCAAGAAGAGCAAGATGGGGAGGCTCCTGGGCCGCGAGACGGGGTGTTGTTTTCAGCGATGCGTGGGTATGGATACCTTGAATGCCCTCTCCATCGTCACCTACAATATCGACGGCAAACACGGCACCACATACTACCCCCGATTTCTAAAATATCTGGAGTATATTCAGGAGAACGACCTGATGGTGGACGGCGCCATGACCGATCCCAAGGGCCACCGGGGGCTCTCCCCCCACCAGCAGCCCGACCCGGATGCGTTCCTGCGCGTGGTCGAGGAACGGGAGGACGGCATTGTGGTGCGGGGGGCCAAGGCCCATCAGACCGGTGCGGTCAATTCCCATGAGATCGTGGTCATGCCCACCCTGTCCATGCGCAAGGAAGACGCGGATTATGCGGTCTCCTTTGCCTTGCCGAGCGACGCGGAGGGGATCACCTATATCATGGGCCGTCAGTCCTGCGACACCCGGAAACTGGAAGGGGGCTCCATGGACCAGGGGAATATCCTTTTCGGCGGCCATGAGGCCCTGGTGATTTTTGACAATGTCTTCGTGCCCTGGGACCGGGTCTTCATGTACCGGGAATATGACTTTGCCGGACAGCTTGTGGAGATATTCGCCGCCTATCACCGGCAGAGTTACGCCTGCAAGGTAGGGGTGGGGGATGTCCTGATCGGCGCGGCCCAGACCGCTGCGGAGTACAACGGCGTTGAAAAGGCCTCACATGTGCGCGACAAGATCGTTGAGATGAACCACTTGAACGAGACCCTCTACTGCGGATGCATCGCCTGCGCCTCAGAAGGTCACAAGGAACCGAGCGGGACCTATTGCGTGAATATCCTCCTGGCCAATGTGCACAAGCACAACGTCACCCGGTTCCCTTTTGAACTTTCCCGCCTGGCACAGGATATTGCCGGCGGGCTGATGGTCACCCTCCCTTCGGAAAAGGACCTGCGTTCTCCTGATACCGGGAAATGGATCGATAAATACTTCAAGGCCAATCCCGGTGTGGGCACCGAGGACCGGATGCGCATCCTGCGGCTGATCGAGAATCTGACCCTGGGCACGGCCGCAGTGGGCTATTTGACCGAATCCATGCACGGCGCAGGGTCGCCCCAGGCCCAGCGGATCATGATCTCCCGCCGGGTAAACCTGGCGGAAAAACAGAAGGCTGCCAAAAGACTCTGCGGCATCGAGGAGTAGCGGGTGAGGCCGCGCATTCGGATCAAGTACTGCGGAGGGTGCAACCCCAATTATGACCGGGTGGCCCTAGTGGAAGAGATGAAAGCGCGTTTGAGCGGGATGGTGGAGTGGGCGTCTTCTGACGCTGGGTGTTTTGATCTGGTGGTTGCGGTCCAGGGGTGCGAAATCGCCTGCGCAGATCTGACCGCAGTTGATGGATACGAGATTCAGCACATCGCCTCTCCTGAGGACGCGGATCGATTTGTGGCGCATATGCGCGTGAAAGCGTCGGAGAGTATGCTCGAGAGGTAACCTGCGCCGGGCGTTATTTCAGCCTGTCCAGTTCGTTCTGTACGATGGCCATATGCGATTTAAGCTTTGGATTCAGGGGGGATGACGGATACTTGTCGATAAGGGTCTTCAGTATGGCGTAGGCTGAATCAAGGAGTTCCTTCTTTTTGGAAGGGTCGCCGGCCTTTTTTGCTGCCAGGAAGAGTTCCGCGGCCCGGTTCCTTTCCTTGTTGATCAGGCTTTCCACCGCGCGTTTCTTCAATTCAACTGACTCAGGATCGAGTTCCTGGGACGCCTCCACCCTGCTGAATGCATCGATTGCCGCTTCATAGTCCTCTTTCTCGATCATCTCCCTGGCCGTTTCCTGGGTCTCCTTCAGATAATCGTCCCGCATCTGCTTCTGGGCCTGGAATTCCGCCTCATGCCGGTCGATCTCTTCCAGTTCCCTGTCCAGCAGCTCGTTTTCAGGGCCTTCCCCCATCCGTATCCGCTCCCTCAGGATAAGGATTCGCGCCTTGCTGTAGGCATGTTCCTGGACCAGGGATCGCACCTGTTGGAGAAGCCGATCCATGGTGTACCCGCCTTCCTGCCACAGGTCGCCAGGCCCTTCGGCCGTTGCCGGCCCGGCACTTTCAGGAGGATAAGGGGGCCTCTCCTTTTCCGCTGCGCTGAGCTGCCGGCCGACCTCGCTCACAAGGGCGGCCCGTTCATCCTGATTGTCGGTCAGCCTCTCATAGGTCTCAAGTGCCCGCGCTTTCCTGCCCAATGCCATCTGCCAGCGGGCAATCCTTGAGCGGAGCAGCATGACATCCGGGACCGGTTCAAGTTCATCGGCGATCGCCTCCCCCACCTGGACGGCCTGTTCCAGATCCCCTTCCTCTGCCAGGGAAAGGGCAAACAGAAGACCGATCTCGCGGGTCAGTGCATCCGGTCCGAAGATGCTTTCAAGATTGCGCGTCGCTTGGATGACCCCCTTGAAATCCTGTCGCAGATAAAGATCGATGATCGATTGACGTTTCTCAGCAAAAAGGGCAAATGCCCCTGCATCGTCCCTGCGGACCTCCCCTTCACCATAATATGTCTCATCCATCAGGCTCACGGCCCTGAACAGAGAGAGGATGAGCCGCTGGTAGTCTGTTTCCGTGGGACGGGAGGAGGCCGATTCCTTGAGTTGCTGATACGCAATAAGCACTGCTGCCGCGGTTTCCCGGTCTCTTTCTGATAGGTCCCGGTCCGCCAGTACGCTTTTCAGGAAATGGATCTTTTGATCGATCAGCGTGTCGTCGATGAGAAGGTCGGAATGCTCCACGGCCTCCGGCGCAACCGGAACCCGGCCCTTCGGGGGGGCAGCGCACCCCGAGGCCCATGCCCCAAAAAAAACCAACAGAAGCGTACTCAGTAATTTCATGCTATCCCTTTACCATGAATCGGTTCAGACGTCCAGGGTTCCAAGGTTCAAGCCAAAGGATGCCTTTTCCGTGTGTCATCGGATGCCTCCGACGGAAACGGAGGTGATGTTTTCTATTTGCAGCGATGTCAATTTCATCCGGAGATGGTATTTGGTGTCCTGTTGAGCATTAAAACGGATCAAACTCCCTCTTGAGTTCCCATGTTCCCCCATGGGGCGCTGCCTCAGTGACAACAGAAGGTCCCTGGGAAAGCCGATGGGTTTCCCAGGGCGACAACGGTAGACCGGTTACGGGGGATACCGGCACGCTGCGTAAATCGCCCTCTCCGGCCGCAGGCCCCACCAATGGACCGCTGAAGACCAGATCAGCGGGCTCTATGCCCTTCTGAAATTCAGGGGTGTTGATGATGGCGTTTGCTGTGTCGATCCAGAGGGGAAGGGCCCCGGATGACCCATATATTTCTATATGTTTCCCCTTCATGGGGCGGTTGTCATCATAGCCGACATAGGCGGCAATCGCGTATCCGTCCGCCATGTCAAACTGATTGGTTTCCACATCGCGTCCGGGTATAAATCCCACAAAGCTGGAATTGGTGAACCGGTTGGCAGTCCCTGTCTTCCCGAAAGTGGGGATAGGGATGTCGAACATACGGACGGCATCCCTGGCCTTTCGTCCGGTTCCGGCCTCCATTACCTTTCTCAGGATTTCGGTGGTCAGTGTGGAAACCCTCTTGGACAGCACCCTTTCCGGCTCGGGGGCAAATTCGTAGATGACCTCTCCCTCCCTATCGACGATTTTTGTGATAATCGGAACCATGGCAGCGTCTTCCTCAAGAGAAAGGGGGGCCCTCTTTCCCGTCACCAGAGTCTCATAAGCCAGGGCCGCCTCCATGATGCTGATGGAATTGGGGCCCAGGGGAAATGAGAGAACCGGGTCCAGCGGAGTCGATATGCCGATTTTTTTTGAAAGATATACCACAAAGGTGAGATTGACAAGGGTCCTGAAATCCCTGATCCTGGAGAGGATCTCCAGACTGTACCGTTCATCTATGAGCAATCTTTTATAATGGGTCTGGAAGTGGGTTTCCAGGGTCTCCAATACGCCGGCAGGAATCAGATTGTCAATCCACACCTGCTTTTCCATGTCGGCATCCACGCCCTTTTCCATAAGCCATGCAAGTGTGATCGGCAGCGGTGTGGCCGGAGCGAGTCGCTGGGGATGGTCTGTGTAGACGATTCGGGTCCCGCCTCCCGGTTCAGGGACCCTGTAAAAATTGCCGAGGTCTTCAGGCAGGAGCCGGTGGATGCCGGTATCCGTCGGCGACCCGGGAGTATGCAGCTTCCGTAAAGCCCTCCTAAGCCGCGTGCGCATCTCCAGGTCAAGGCGGCGAAGCCTCTGAAAATCGTATCTCAGGATCGGGCGGGCCTCTGGATCCTCCATCTCGGGCATGCGATTATCAAGATCAAAATAGAGCCGGGTGACGTCTTCCAGGACAGACTCATGGCCTGAGAATATAATGTCGCCTCTTGCCTGGCGCTTGGATTCTTCAAAGGCCGCCTCCATGAGGGTGCCTCTGTCAACAATCACGCCGAATTGGTCCCTGATCCGCTGTTTATAGGCCTGATAAGACTCGCCTTCATCCCTTCCAAGTCCTACCAGATTGACGACCTGGCGAAATTCGCTCATATTGAGGTGATCGGTGAGATGATAGAGGAGCCAGACCGTTGCCAGGTTTTCCGATTTGGCGCCGGCCCACGTCATGGACACGGTGTCGCTCTTGGGTTCATGATCGGGCCGGGGCACATAGGATGTCCCTTCAAACTGATAGACCTCCCGCCTGTTTTTGAGGGGGTCGAGATTATTCCATTTGAGCATAAGCGCCGCAGCATAGACGATCGGCTTGAAGATGGAGCCCAACTGCCGCTTGGCATGTACGGCCCGGTTGAAATAGCGGTCAAAATACCCCCCGACCATGGCCCGTATCATCCCCCGCTGCAGCGCTATGATCCCGCCTTCCAATTCCGGCACTGTCGTGAGCATGAGTTGCGGCCCTGGGTCTTCTTCTGGATCCGCATCAGGGTCTGTCAGAAACTGGACCGGGACCCGGTCTCCCACGCGGAAGGTCTTCAGAAAGTCCGGGACCTGTTTCCGGTCGAACACGGCCCAGCTTCCCGCCTTGGCCTTGACCCATGCGCTCCCTATGGCCTTGAATCCATCAAAACCGATGATCCCGCCCCCATTGTCCCAAGCCACAACCAAGTGGCCGTTCTCCCTGTCCGGGTTAATAGAGGTAATCTGAGATAGAAAAGGGAGGTTATCTTCTGTTTCTTTTCCTCTTTTTTCAACGAGTTCCCCGCATATATCCCCTTCCTGACAGGGTCGGTAGCCGTTCAGTTGCACATCCATGAGGGGGAGACGTGTGCGGAGGCTCATGAGGGCCGCATTCTGAATATCCTTGTCCACCGATGTGTAGATGCTGATCCCGGACGTGGCGATATTGTCAACGCCCTGTTCCTCGAGAATAGCCTTGAAATAATCGGATTCGAGTTGATTCCGGATGTAATCCAGGAGCACATTCAGCCGATAGGTGACCTTTCCCTCTTCAAAAGGGACCTCCTGCTTCAACGCCTCGGCGTATTCATGGTTGGTGATGAAGTCGAGCTTACGCATGTTGGCCAATACATAATCCTTCCTGGCCTTGGCCAGCCGTCGCGCTTCCTCTTTTTCAATACGGCGTTTCTTGATAAAGGGGTTGTATCGATTCGGCCCTTTCAGCGAACCCGCAATAAATGCGGCCTCCACCAGGTCGAGATCCCGAGGGTCCTTTCCAAAAAAGTATTGGGCGGCGATCCAGAGGCCCTTTCCATACCCGGTTACAAAGAACTGGTTGGCATACATCTCGATGATTTCTTCCTTGGTGTATCGCTTCTCCAGGAGAAAGGCCTGCATCGCCTCCTTGAGCTTAGATACGTAGGATCGCTTTTCCCGCTTGAATATATTCTTGGCTGTCTGCTGGGTGATGGTGCTGCCGCCCTGCACCACCCGGCCTGCCCTCATGTTGGCGATAAAGGCCCTGACAACGGCCTTGATGTCAAACCCCATGTGATGGAAAAAGCCACTGTCTTCCGCTGCGATCAGGGCCTTGACAAATACCTTGGGCATCTCCTCGTAGGGGATGTATTTACTGTGGGTCATTTCAAAGAAGACCCCGATGGGGGTCCGGCCGTCCGAGTAATAGGCAGGGCTTTCAGAGGCAATGACCTGCTCAATGGCCCCCCGCTCGATACGCGTAGCCGCTTCCCGGCTTACCTTATAATAAAAATAACCCAGGAATCCGCAGGGGACAAGGATCAGAATGAGGAAAAAAATGATGAGGATTCGTTTCATATTGGTTGCTGGTTGCTCGTTACCGGATACTGGTTACTGGGTGCCGGCCGATACCTCATCAGCGGGGGCAAGTGCCAATAACGCAATCGCTGATGAGCTTGGCAGTTCAACAGACTTACATTTTTTGGCTTCACCCCAGTTCTCCTGACAGAAGCGCTTCTCTGATGATCTCTTTGAGATCCAGTCCTTTCATGGTCAACCCCTTGCGTCCATATTTCATATTGGCTTCCATAACATGCCACAGGCCCCTGGAGTGGATGAGATCGATGCCCACATCATTCAGCCTGCATTTCCGGGCAGCGTCCCGGGCCGTCATTACCCCTTCTTCGGGAATATGATCAAAGTCGATGGTCCCCCCCTGCGCCAGATTGCTTCTGAAGTTACCCTTGCAGGGGATGCGCCAGTAGGCCAGTATGGGCTGATAATTGATCAATACCACCCGCAGGTCCCGCTGGTGGGGGATATACTCCTGAATATAGGCGATTTTGTTACTCTTAAGATAGGCCTCGAGCGCCTCTTTGCCGTCGATCATGAAGACCCCCCGCCCCCGGGCCGAGCACCTCGGGATCTTGGCCACAAAAGGGAAGGTGAAGTCATTGAGGATATCATGATGATGGCGGCGAAAATAGATCCGGGTGCGAGGATGGGGGATCCCCAACATGTAGAAGAGGGTCGTCTGTTTGATCTTTTCGTCGGCATAAAGATAGGTCTCCAGGCTGGGGAAGATCTTTCTGCCCGACGTGCTGAGGAACTGGGCATAGTTGAGGGTGGGAAAAAGCACCAGGTCGGCATTCAGGATAAGGTCCCTTTCTTCTTGGGTATAGTCCAGAAAATTGGGTCTGACCCCCAGCGTCTCTACCTCCGGGACCCCTTTCAACCGGCTTCCCAATGAGACAAATCTTCTGTCTGCAATAACCATGGCTCTCAATCCTGGTTTTTCAGCGGAGATGTGTTTGTCCACCGATTGCGGCGCATATGCGTGCACCCGTTTTTCCGGATCTAAACATAGAGGCGCGGATGCATCCTCGCCTATCCCCGCTACAGTGCCCGGCAGTTGGATCGCCCGACCAAAAAAAAGGCGACGTTAAGGTCATCCGGCGGGCTTATCCGTTCGAAACCCATTCTCTGACTTTCATTGAACTCTCTCTGGCGTGTCCCATGATCTCTTCCAGGTCCATGGTGAGCAGTCTCCCATGGGCCATGACCAGTCGGCCGTTAATGACAACGTGGCTGACATCGCTTCCCCGGGCAGCGTATACCAGATGAGAAAAGGGATTGTACATGGGCGTCAGATGAGGCCTATTTGTCTCAACAATGATGATATCCGCCTTTTTGCCTGTCTCGATGGAACCGATGAGATCCTGAAGACCCAGGGCCCGGGCACCTTCAATGGTGGCCATTCTCAGCACGGTGACCGCATCCATGACGGTCGGATCCATGGCCCGGGCCTTATGAAGCTTGGCCGCCATGTCCATCTCTGTAAAGAGGTCCAGGTTGTTGTTGGAGGCGCAGCCGTCCGTTCCGATCCCCACGGTCACGCCACGGTTCAACAGTTCAGGTATGGGGGCGATGCCGGAGGCAAGTTTCATGTTGCTCTCAGGGTTATGAATCACTTTGACGCCATGCTCCGCAATCTGGTCGATATCCCATGTATCCAGATGCACGGCATGATCCATTATCAGACTGGGGCCCAAAAGCCCCAGGGATTCGAGGTGCTCAACCGGCGTCTTACCATACCGCTCCTTGATTTCCATGACCTCAGGGAGGGTTTCAGCCACATGAATAATGAGCGGCAGATGGTGGTCCGATGCGATCTGGTTTGCCCGGATGAGGAGATCCGGGCTGCAGGTAAACAGAGAATGGGGCTCCACAGCGATGGAAATCAGGGGATGGTGCTCCCATTTGCGGATCAGAAATTCGGTATACGCCAATCCGTTCTCCGGATCCCCGTAATTGGGAGAGGAAAAATCATAAAGGACCTCGCCTGCCAGGCATCTCATTCCGGCCCGTGACGCCGCCTCTGCTGTCTGGTCCTCAAAAAGATACATGTCGCAGAAGGTGGTGGCGCCGGATAGAATCATTTCGGCACAGGCCAGGAGGGTCCCGGTGTAGACAAAGCGAGCGTCGATTCTCTTTTCTGCCGGGAAGATGTAGTGGTTCAGCCACTCCATGAGCGGGAGGTCGTCGGCCAGACCCCTGAAGAGGCTCATGGCGGCGTGGGTGTGACCGTTGATCAGACCGGGAAGGATCAGGCCGCCTTGGGCATCGATCGTCTTTTTTGCATCAGATGCCTCATCGTCGCAGTGCCCGACCCGGACGATGGTGTCGCCGTTGATGTACACCCGGCCGTCCTCTATCACCGAATTGTCTGCGTCCATGGTCAGGATGCTGCCGTTCCTGATGATGATATCATAGGATCCCATGACACTCCCCTGTGTCGCCTCGAAGATAAGGGGCCAAGGCCCCTGACCGCCGCAACCAAAAAGGTATTGGTGCAACTCCCGGCAAATTGAGCGCTGATTGATATGGCGCCGACTTCTCCGCAGGGTGTCCCGCAAGGCGGGATTACAACCAAAAATTCCAAAGACGATGAAGGACTTTCCAAATAAAGGTTTATATGGTAAAGATCATTTGGCAATAGGTCAAGGTGTAAACGCTCACCGCCCACGGGTTCAGAGATTAACGGGTCAGGGCCCGGAGGGTCGGAGTCAACCGCTTGAGAGGTGAAGGAGCGGTCCGCCATTCTCGTTCGGGACAAATGGAGCTAACCGATTGCGCAGGCCCCGCTCAAAGCTCATGAATTTCCAATGGTTGACATTCAAGGTCCTGACGAGTTTCATGATGTTGGTGTCCTTCGGATGCGCTACGACGGCTCCGCCCAAACGGATCGATAATGTGTGCGAGATTTTCAGGGAACATTCCGACTGGTATGAAGATGCGGCTGAGTCGTACAAGCGGTGGGGCATCCCCATACCCGTTATGATGGCCCTCCTCCACCAGGAATCCAAGTATGTGGGCGATGCCAGGCCCCCAAGGACCACCTGTCTATGGATTTTCCCGGGCCCAAGACCGTCTTCGGCGTATGGATATGCCCAGGCCAAAGATGAGACATGGGAGGAATACCAGAAAAGCACGGGCAATTCATGGGCCGACAGGGATGATTTCGGCGATGCCATCGATTTTGTGGGGTGGTATTGCTATCTGAGTGTAAAACACTGCGGGATCGCCAAGAATGATGCCCGCAACCTCTACCTGGCATATCATGAAGGTCGCGGTGGGTTTAACAGAAAGACCTACGCCAAAAAGCAATGGCTCATACGGGTGGCCGATAAGGTCCAAAACAGGGCCGTGAAGTATAGAGGCCAGTTGGCCTCATGCGAGGGAGAGTTCACCGCGGGAGGCTGTTGTCTATGGCCTTTTTGAGAAGGACCTTCTGAAAGGCCCTCCTGTTTGGCCATGGAAAGGAGCGGGGTATTGAGAAAAAACCTGACGGCATTTATCGAGACGGCCCTTCTATTTAAAGGCCTCCCTGAGGCCCAGATCAGGGAGATCGAAGGCATTGTGGAGGACATGCGGTTCAAAAAGGGTGCCGCCATATTTTCGGAAGGAGACAAGGGGAACGGCTTTTATCTGGTGGCCACCGGGCTCGTCAAGATATTCAAGCTGTCCCTGGAGGGAAAGGAACAGATCCTTCATATCTTCGGTCCCGGAGAACCGTTCGGCGAGGTCCCGGTGTTTACCGGAAGGCATTTCCCTGCAAGCGCTCAGGCCATTTCCGAGTCCCGCATCCTCTTTTTTCCTCGAAAGGCATTCGTCGATCTTATCACCGCCAACCCCTCCCTCGCCCTCAATATGCTCGCGGTCCTTTCCATGCGGCTTCGCCAATTCACGGTGCAGATAGAGAACCTCTCTCTCAAGGAGGTCCCCGGCCGCCTGGCCGCCTATCTCCTCTACCTCGCTGATGAAGAGAAGCAAGAGGGCCTGATCAGGCTCAGCATCTCAAAGGCACATCTTGCCAGTCTGCTGGGGACCATCCCTGAGACCCTCTCGCGGATATTTTCAAAGATGAGCAGCCAGGGGCTTATCGAGGTAAGCGGCAGGCGTATCCGCCTGCTGGATCCTGACGGATTAGCGGCACTGGCCAAACATGGAAAAATATCGGGGGAGGCAGAATCCTTTGAATCTCCATCCGTATATTCACTCCCGGGGGCGGGCGTCTCCATGTCCCCGACTGTAAAGAGGGCTTGAAATGAACCAGTACTATAAGGAGCGATTTGAGGCCCAGCGCCGCGTCTCCAAGACCCTGGCCTCCACCATGGAGGTGAACGAGATCCTGGAACGGCTCAGAGAAGAGACCCGGAACATGATCCCCGTGGCCATGGAGGCATGTATCCTCATGCTGGATCCGGACGCGCAGAAATATACCCGTCCCCTTCAATGCGCCCTGTATGATAGACCGGTCAACTGTATTTTGTGCAAGCGAAGGCGTCCTGCGATCCAGAAGGCCATTGCCCGGAAAAAGGGGATTGTGGTCGCCAGGAGCGAGGCCATCGTCCGTCATGAAGGCGAAGAGGTAAACATCGGACCCGAAGCAGCCATTCCCATTTTTGTAGACAATAAGATATTGGCGGTCATCAGTGTGGTGGCCAGGCCCGGAACCCGTTTTACCCGAAAAGACTTCTATCTGATACAGGACCTCTCCGAGATTGCCGGGAACGCGATTATGGCTGCAAAGCGGCACTGGGCCATCACACAGGAAAAGATCGAGATCACGCAGAAACTTGCCCATCTCTCCCCCTTTGTCCCCCAGTCTGTGCGACGGATTGTGGAGAAGCACCCCGAAATGTTGACGCAGGAAAAGGAGAAGAAGGAGGTCACGGTCCTGTTTCTGGATCTGGAAGGGTATACCCGGCTCAGTTCACATCGGCCGGAAACCGAAGTGAATGAGTTGGTGGAAAAGATGTTTTCCAGCTTTGTGGACCCGATCCACCGGTCCGGCGGGGATATCAACGAAACGGCCGGAGACGGGCTGATGATCATCTTCAAAAACGACGATGCCGGGACCAATGCCTTGAACGCGGTAAAGGCCGCCTTTGACATCCGCACGCGGAATCTGGGGCTGAACCAGGAATTCGGCGGGAAATTCGGAGAGATCAACGTTAACATGGGGATCAATTCGGGGGTTGCCCTTCTGGGCATGACCACATTCAAGGGGTCTCTGGATACCCGGATGACCTATACCGCCAGCGGGCCGGTGACGAACCTGGCCGCCCGCCTGGCGGATTATGCAACGGGAGGCGATATCCTCATCGGGGAAACCACCAAAGGGCTGATCGAGGGCCTGTGGCCGGTGTTTGACCGGGGACAGGTCCTTCTCAAGGGAATCGACACCCCGCTGCGGATCTACTCCCTCTTGAGGGACGCCTCATAGAGGAACCTGGAGAATCCGGTTCCGGCGCCCTGGACAATGGGTGATTTGAAAACCGGACCGGAGCTCAGATAGTCTCTCCTTTTGCCGCTCTTTCGAGCCGGTATCTTTTTTCACTCTTGCGGCACATCTCCCAGATAATGCACTGACCCCGGAATTTGCAGTAGGTACAGGGATCGGTACAGGCCTCACAGTTTTCAAGACACTCCTGGCAGTAGCCGATCATCATTTTCTGGCACTGAACAACGGCCCGGCGTCCCTGATGATATTTGCAGTCCATATTGCGCCTTATCCTATGTGTGGTTTTCCCAATCAACGATCAACCATCGTCAATCATCAATCCCCTGGGTCCATCCGGATTTGAGGATCACGAAAATAAGCGCTGCCAGAAGATATGCCATCATGAAGCCCAGATGGGCAATATCGATCAGCAGGGTAAACCCCGGTGAAAAGGTGACATCCGGCAGATTCTTAAGGACCCTGAAGATCCCGGTGACGACAATCCCGCCCAGCAGAACGATCCTTACATAGGCGGAAGCGGTCAGATGGAATTCACGCCTCCCCCCTAGAAAGTAATCGGCAATCCAGTAGGCCAAAAGCCCCAACAGAAGGATCGCCCCCAGATAATGGATATAGTGGGTCGCATAGAAGTCGGCAGACCATCCCAGGCCCGGGATATCGGAGATATAGTAGCGTTTAAAGATGGGCATCTGCCCGAATCCGGTAAAGGCCATGACAATAAAGATCCCGATGTAGGCCCATTTAAGCCTTTTCCTACCCATTGTTGGTTCATAGACATGTGATGTCATTTCTTTCCCTCCTCATGTCGGGTCGCCCTTTTGGATGCGGCAAAAAATTTTCCCGCCGCTGCAGCGATGCCGGCGATCGGGGCGATGACCATCGCCTTTGCCAGGTTGTCGGCATGGGCCATGGCGTCCTTCACCGGCTGCAGTCCAGGCCTGCCAGGGCCCTTTTCCACGGACGCATTCAGTTTTTCAAAAGGGACCGGCGACACGTATAGGGTATTGGTCCCGCCGTTTTCCTTCTCTCCGTAGATATAGCCGTTGATCTCCTTTGCAATGGCATGGGCCTCTTTAATGATCTCATCCCGAGGGCCGATCTTTTGCACATTTTCCGGGCATGCCTCGATGCACGCGGGAAGCTTTCCCTCTTCCAGCCGGTTGTAACAGCGATCGCACTTGTACATGACGCCGTTCCCGGCAAGCGCGGGGAGGACCTCCAGGTAGAGCCCGACGCCCGTCTGACGCTGGGGGATATGCCACGGGCATACCTTTTCACATTTTGCCCCGCCGAGACAGATATCCGCGTCAATCCGCGTGATCCCGTTTTTCAGTTTTCGGGCGGCGCCCCACGGGCAGAGATCCGCACAGGGCGGGTTCTGGCAGTGCATACAGCGACGGGGAAAGGTATAGGTCTCTTCCCTCCCGTCCACCGTTACGGTGGCTTCTTGGATAAACACCCAATTATAAGGCGTCAGCCGGTCCATGTCATTCCTCTTGTCGGACCAGTCAGAGACCTTGACCCGGCTGGGATACATTTTTGGAAAGGGTTTCTTGGGTTCGGGAAACTTGGGCGCATTGACCTCTTTGCAGGCCTCCACGCATGCCTCGCACCCGATGCATTTGCGGATGTCGATAAGGGTGGCCAGTTCGTCGCCGGTCTCTCCCCTGACAGCGGTCGGAAGGGGAATAGAGGAAGCCGCCACAGCGCCTGCCGCAGCCAGGCTCCCTTTGAGAAACATTCTTCGCGATATGGCGTGTTTCATGGTTTCGTCTCCTTTATGTGTTATTGGTTCAAGAGACCGGCCGGCAAAAAAGGTTTCACTTCCCGCCCGATCTACCTTTCCTCGTTCGCAACCATGATTTGCGATCAGACGATTCAGATCCCCTCACCGACCCTGGCCCCGATTCCCCGGCGAGACTCGCAACACAGTCCGGATAGGGCGGTCATTATTTCAGGGCTTTCCTGGCATGCGTCGGGATTCAAGTGCCTTTGCGGGCCCTCCATATGCAATTGGCCCCCGTGGTCAACCACGGGGGCCAATTGCATGTTGAAGGGGGCAATCAGCAAAAGGAGGTTATGCCAAGTTTGATGCCCTTGATTATAGAATAAGCATAATTCATGCCGCATGTCAGGGCCGGAAAAGATTTTCTGGGTCTTGCCGCGCAATTTCAGCGGATTCAGGACCATGTTCATCGTCTTTCTTGAATTTACAGGGTGCATGGCGGATGCGCTGCTCGGGGAATATCCATGTTCATAATCAGTGACTGAACGAAAATCACGCCTTGGCGTGATTCAGGCACAATTGAATATCCAAGAATTGAAAAATTGAAAATTGATGGAACAAAATTTACATTAACAGAACCTCTTCTCATATTTCACTGTTTCTTGATTTTCCGGGTTTCCGTTCGGATACTTATTAACGGATGTTAATTATACTTTTGTTAACTGTTAACGATGTCAATTCCCATGGCCTTTTCATGACGCCTATGTCTGGACCGTCTTTTCCACGTGAATACCGAATGCCTTGAGCCGCTTCCAGAGGGTTACCCTGCTGATCCCGAGCAACCGGGCCGCGTCGGATTTGTTTCCGTGACTCTGTTTCAAGGCCTCCAGCAAAACCTCCCGGCTCTCGCTGTCGCGCCGGGGCCGGTCCGCCGGCGTGACCGCGGAAAAGGATCGAGATCCGCCGGTGATGCTGGCCGGCAAATGGCTCGGCAGGATTTCTTCTCCGGTGCAGAGCACAAAGGCGTATTCGATTACATTGATCAACTCCCTGACATTGCCGGGCCAGTCATATTGGGAGAGCACGCCGAGCGCATCCCTGTCAATCCCCTGAATTGGCTTTTGGGTTTTGATATGGATGCGCTGGATAAAGGCATGGACCAGCAATGGAATATCCTCGGGCCGATCCCTCAAAGGGGGGAGATGGATCGGGATCACACCGATACGATAATAGAGGTCATCCCGGAACCGTTCCTCTTCCATCAGTCTGTTGAGGTCCTTGTTGGTGGCGGACAGGATCCTGACATCCACCCGGACGGGGGTGTGGTCCCCCACCTTTTCTATCTCTTTTTCCTGGAGCACCCTCAGCAGCTTTGCCTGTGTAGAAAGGGGGAGGTCCCCGATCTCATCCAAGAAAATATCCCCATGGCTGGCCGCCTCGAATCTCCCCACCCTCGTGCGGTCCGCGCCGGTAAATGCCCCCTTCACATGGCCGAACAGCTCACTTTCCAGCAATGATTCACTGAGGGCCGCGCAATTGACTTTTATAAATGGCCCCTTGGATCGGGATCCGAGCCTATGAATGGCTGCAGCCACCAGCTCCTTACCCGTACCGCTCTCACCGTATACGATTACGGGTGCATCGGACTGAGCAGCGCTCCGGATGAGATCGAACACCTGCTGCATGGCCATCGACTTGCCGATGATCCCTTCAAAGCTGTCTTCGATGCTGAGTTCTTTTCGGAGTGAGCTGATGACCTCCTCTTTGGCCACCAGTTCCGTGCAATCGGCCAATGTCTCCACCCCTCCCACCACAATCCCGTCTTTATCTCTGAGAATCGCCGCATTCTTGATCACATAAACAGGTCTCCCGTCCTTTCTGCTCAGGGTGCATTTTCTGTTTCGAACCACTTCGTCCTTGAACAGGGCGCAATGTTTGTCGCCCCCGCGGGCCAGGGCCCCAAAGCAGCTGTCGCAGTTCAGTATTTTACACGACTGACCGATGAGTTCCTCCTGCCTGTATCCGGTCAGCTGTTCCATGGCATTGTTGACGGAAAGGATGACCCCCTCCGGATCCACGATCATGAGACCGTCCAGCATGGTCTGTACCACGGTCTCCCAGTATTGGCTGTATTCCTGATCAAGCGCCCCTTCCATTATCTTCTCCGCATCAAGTATTGTGAATTGCAGATTGATCATTCGTAAATCAATGTTAACACCTGTTAAGGTTAACGATTGGCATCGGGAAGTCAATAAAAAAACGCATTAGATGATTATATATAATATCCATTAGTTAACAAGTAGATCCTTCCCAATGCGATTGGCACCGGCTTTGCAAAGAGGAAGACAGGCATTTCTTTTTGTGCGATGGCATCCATGGGTAAAAGACCGTCCGACAGAGTTCTCGATTTACGGGGGTGGAGTTGCCCCTGGTGCATTCTCAAGGCAAAGAGCTGGCTGGTGCGCATGAAGCCGGGCCAGGTGTTGGAGGTCCTGTTTACCGACCCCGGTGTTCAGAAAAACTTTCCTCGGGTCCTGGAGCGAACCGCGGATCGCATTATCCGTTGGGAACAGAAGGAGGATTATGCCGGCATGCTGATCCGGCGGGGACCTGAACGAACAGAATCCTCAGATCCCATGACCTCCTAAGGCGGCCTGACTGCCGCAACCAAACAGGTTTCACCTATGGACGCCAGTGGGGGTCTCTGCCCAAGAGCTGCAATAAAATGCGGTCGTATCGTTCGGCGGCCGCCCCCGGGCTCCGGATAATGTTTACGGAAAGGCAGCAAGGACATACCGTCCCATAAAAGGCTGTACTTGGGGCTGGAACAGAC
>JAIPDI010000044.1 GCA_021737785.1 Deltaproteobacteria bacterium | reverse complement strand
GGGCTTTACAATACAGTCTGTTCCAGCCCCAAGTACAGCCTTTCATGGGACGGTATGTCCTTGCTGCCTTTCCGTAAACATTATTCGGAGCCCGGGGGCGGCCGCCGAACGATACGACCGCATTTTATTGCAGCTCTTGAGCAGAGACCCCCACGGGTGCCCAGAACGCTTCCGGGACTTGGGTGAAACCTTTTGGTTGCGGCTGTTAGGCCGCCTTGGGAACAACCGTGAATGAGAAGCAGAGCCAAGGTTGCACGAAGATCCTCGATGATGTGATGTCTCTGTTGAATTTTGATGCGGCAGTTCAAGATATCCGCCAGGGGGTGTTTCACACCGCGGTCCTGACCCGGTACTGCGGGCTGGCGGCAACCCTTCCCAAGGACGCCCTCCAGCAGACCCCCCCCATGGTGAAAGACCCCGGCAGCCTGATCGAAAAGAGCGCACAGGACCTGGCCCGGCTCGCCTACTCTTCCAGCATTCTGGAGGCGGCAATGGGCATGGCTGCCGTCAACTCCCTCCTCGAAGTCGATGCGGATGCCTGTGTGGAGTTGAACGCCGCAGAACTGATCATGGAAGAGGGGAGGGGAAGAAAGGTCGTTATTGTGGGACATTTCCCGTTTATCCCCAGGGTCCGTGAGATCGCAGCGCAACTTCAGGTCGTTGAGAGAAACCCGCGCACAGGTGATCTTGGTGAAGAGGAGGCGGATCGCGTCATTCCTCAGGCGGACGTGGTGGCCATAACCGGGACCGCCCTGACCACGCATACTATGGATCATCTGCTCGGACTCTGCCGGCCGGACGCCTATGTGATCCTGCTCGGCGATACCGCACCCTTGTGTCCTGTTTTCTTCGACTATGGCGTGGATGCGGTTTCCGGGACTCGGGTGGTGGATCCTCTCCTTGCAATGCGCTGTGTCAGCGAGGGGGCCAATTTCAGACAGATACGGGGCACCCGGCGGTTGACGCTGATGAGATGATGGGAATTCAGGAATTGAAGGATTCTGGAATTGAGGGATAGACGGACTGAGGGCATCTTCAGCATCGGGTTTTTATTGGGTGTTGGACGTTCGATGTTGGACGTTTGTCCCTTGAAAGGGTTTTGGCCTGGTCTGATTCCGCTCAAGAGCGGGGAGGGCGCTCTCGTCAGATACCTAAGGAGGAAAATATCATGAGATTTGTCATCATCGGCGGAGATGCGGCAGGCATGAGCGCGGCCAGTCGGGCCAAGAGAACCCGGCCCGATATGGAGGTCATTGTCCTAGAGCAGACGGCCGACGTCTCTTACAGCGCATGCGGCATGCCCTATAATATTGCTGAAGCGGATCGGAAAATAGACGACCTTGTGGTCAGACAGGCGCATGTGTTCAGGGAAAAGCAGGGGATCGACCTGAGGACCGGGCATCGTGCCGAGGCTATCGACCCTTCGGCCAAGACCGTGAGCGGCCGGACATCCGGGGGGGATCCATTTCATCTGTCTTATGACAAACTCCTGATCGCTACGGGTGCGTCCCCCATCATCCCCCCTCTGCCCGGGTTCGATCAAGACGGGGTATTCGGCCTCAAGAGCCTGGAGGACGGGCGGAAACTCAAGCAGTTCATCGCGGACCATCAGGTCAAAAAGGTGGTCATTATGGGGATGGGATACATCGCCCTGGAGATGGCCGAGGCCCTCCGTGCAAGGGACATCGAGGTGGCGATGGTCAAGCCCCGGCCGATTCTCCTTCCCTGGATGAACCCAACCCTCTCCGAAATGATCAGGGAGGAGATCGATCGCCACGGAGCACAGATGTATCCGGGTCATGAGGTGAAGGCCGTTGAAAAGGCGCAGGGTGGCCTGAAGGTGATCTGTTCGGATCTGGAACTGGATGGCCAGATGGTCGTGGTGGCCATCGGGGTGACGCCCAACAGCCGGATCGCGGAAGCGGCGGGGATCGCGCTGGGTCTTGAGAAGTCCATCGCCGTTGACCGGAGCCTGCGAACGTCCGTGGAGGACATCTACTCTGTGGGCGACTGCGCGGACGCCTATCATGTGGTAACCGGAAAAAAGACCTGGATCCCGCTGGCCCTTCGGGCCAGCAGGGGCGGGTGGGCCGTGGCCGATATCGTCACCGGCAAAGCGGTCTCTCTTCAGGGCGTGGCTGGGACGGCCGTGTTCAAGGTCTTCGATCTTCAGGTGGCCCGGACAGGCCTTTCCGTAAAGGAGGCCGAGGATGCGGGTTTTGATCCGGCAGAGATTGTGATCCAGGCAAGATCCCGGGCCCATGCCCATCCGGGATCCTCTCCTATCGGTGTACAGATGGTGGGCGACAAACGATCCGGCCTCCTCCTGGGGGTGCAGATGGTGGGAAGGGAAGGGGTTGCCCATCGGATCGACGCCCCTGCAGTGGCCCTTCATGCGAGACTGACCGTCGAGGCCTTCAGCGAGTGCGATCTGGCCTATGCCCCGCCTTTCAGTCCGGTGTGGGACCCGATGCTCACGGCCGCAACCCAGCTCTTGAAAAAGATGTGAACCGGGGCGATATCCTCAGAATCTGCCAACCGGAAGTGCGGAACCGGCCGATGGCTTCGCAATAATATCGGTTCATGTGCTCTAATACAAAAATTAATCCCCCTGGTTTGCCACTCTTGCGATTTCATCAATGATGAACTTCTGATCCGGCAGTGTATCGAATGTCATTTCAGGTATTCCGGCCTCCAATGACTCCGCCCTTGATGGGCAAACCCTCTGCATCCGGCAGAAAAGAAAAATCGCCGCCGACCACTCCTTTCGCCCCATTCTCAACCACAAGACACATGAGAGCACCAGCTACCCCGTCCAGCATTTAAGAGACACGTCCTTCAAATGGGATTTCTTCTCACCGAATCCTGGTGGACCGGTCTGGCAGACGGTCTCCCAGGTTCATCTTAGATCAATATGTCCCTGAAATGTTTCGTTACACAGGAAAGACACTCCAAAGAGTTTTATGATTATGTACTGTGAGTATCAAAGAGGAATACAGGATGAACCCCATTCACATCCCCTGAGATTTGTTCATAGTTAATCAGGAATACCAGATTGATCCCATAGCCGGGCATCAACTCTTTTCAAATACAGCTTGTATGCTCTGAATCCAACTTGAATCCACATAGATTATTCAATCGCCTGCTGATCCTCAGGAACTGAAGCACGACTGTCTAAACTCGATATCGGAAAACAGGCTTCAATTTTCACCATCATTTTAATCCCTTGGGGTTGAATTCCCCGCCCTTTGGGGCGTTTCAAGAGAATTTATGCTTTTGATACCCCGCTTCTTGCGGCGGGGTAGTTCATTGCCGGCATTAAAGCGCAAATGGGAGAACGCGGATGATTAAATTCTGGACAAAGTTGGGATTCTTCATATTGCTGATCTTCCTTGTATGGGGGTACACGTCTTCGAGAGGCACTGAGACGCAAAAGCAGGGTCTCACCAGTATTTGCTTCGGGCAAGACAAACCTGAAACTCCGGAAAATCACCAGGAAAGGGACATCCGGTGGTTTCGCGACGAAATGAAAATCAGCCCCAAATACCTGGACAAAGCCGAAGGGATTTTAGGGATGTCATGGACCCATTTTTTTACCATGCTGTTCCTTGTATTTTTCTCTGTTGCCGCTGTGACGGCGCTTGTCATACGGCACAGACGGACCAAACAACTCTTGAATCAATTATTACAGGAGAAGGAACATGGCACTGACAGTTGAATTCAAAAGATCCCAAAAAACAGCAGAATGGCAAGATCGGTTCGAAAATATCCTGGAGCTTGCCGAACATCATGGCATAGAAATCGACAGCGATTGCCAGCAGGGATTCTGCGGCACTTGCAAGATAGAACTTCTCTCTGGAGACGTTCACATGGAAGTAACCGACGGCCTGGAGGCCGAAGATATGAAACAAAATATGATCCTCCCGTGCGTGGCCAGACCCACCACAGACATTGTGATTAACGTCTGACAGACCATGACAGAAAAAAATATTAACGCGCTCCTCGCCATATTTTTCATTGTCCTGGTGGCGGGGTTACTGTTTCATGAGAGCGAGACATTTGCCGGAAGCCTGTTGGGTCATTCCATCGGGATCGTGGGCACGACGATGATTTTCCTGACCCTCATCTATCCGTACAGAAAACGGGTACGCCATCAACGCGGCAGACAAAATCCTCTCAGTAAGCATATCTTCTATGGTCTTATGGGGCCTTCGTTGGTGGTCATCCACTCCGCTCATAAGTTGGACAGCCTGATCGGTTTGCTGGTCTTTTTGTCCATGTTGATCGTGGTATTGAGCGGCATCACAGGGAGGTTTTTTTTCAGAAGGATCAGCCGAACATTAAAGGATCAGCAACGCCAACTTGCCGTGCTTAAAGAGGAGTTCCGAAAACGGAGAAAAATGGTTGCTGCATGTGAAGCATATTTTGGTCTGGATCATGCTGAAGAAAATGAAAATAGGGCTGAGACGGAAAACGGACGATACGAGGGAGCGCAGAGGGATCAATGCGAAGAGCTTTTGGATATTGCACAGTCCATGAGCGAGCTGGAGTACACCACAACCATCTTCGATTCTACAAAATCCCTGTTTTCCAAGTGGATGATTGTGCATCATGTGCTTACGTTGTTTCTTTTTTCATTTGTTTTTTTACACATCCTCACAGTCCTTTACTATGGCCTGAGGTGGATCCCATCATGAAGATTGTTTACGGCGCAGCAATTCTCGTGTCTGTGACTCTGTGCGTATGGCTCTTTCTGAATGAAAGAGCCGCAGAACCCGGGTCCCTGAGTATATTCCACCAAGAGAATGACCGATGCGACTTCTGCCACCTGCCATGGCGGGGTGTGTCGGATCGGGTGTGTCTGGAATGCCATGACTTCAATGACGTTTCCCTGTTGAGCCCGGAGATTCGCTTCCATGAGGCTGAAAAACATTGCCTGAAGTGCCATGTGGAACATCAGGGGTCGAGCGGGAACATATCCAGGGTCGATCACACGCTTTTCAACGGTGAATTCCAATGCACCCGATGTCATACGGACATACACGGAGGTCTCTTTGGCAGCAAGTGCAGGGAATGTCATGGGATAAAGACCTGGGATGTGCCGGGTTTCCGGCATCCGCCGGAAGATAGGCTGAACTGCGATCTTTGTCACAAGGCTCCCTATTCCCACCAGGATAACGCATTCTGGCAGAAAATCGAAATGACTCACGGCGAAACATTGGAAGACATCTCCCGAGAAGACTGTTGGCGCTGTCACACGACCCGAAATTGGCAACACCTCATCATGCCGCATTCCATTGAAGATATCCAAGGACTCGATGTTGTGGAGTGATGCGGGTCGAATTTTCGAAAAACATATCCAGGAGTTGGAGCACTCAAAATCTAAAGGCATGGCAACAGTTTGAGCACGAGGTGCCGACGTATATCGGCCTGTGGATTTTCGGAGCGGTTTTGAAAGGAGAGGAAAAGGATATGTTCAAGAATAAAAAATCGATTTTCGTACTGGTCGCTGGGATCTTCTCAATTTTCGGTCTCATACCGGGAGGCTTGGCGGGAGATCGGACCGCCTTTCATTGTTCTCTGGGTCTTGACGGCCGAGCCATGGCTAGGGGAGAGTTGGTTCTTTCTGAAGACGGTTCAGCCCTTCAATATAAGCTTGAGGTTCATAATGTTGAAGATATCACCATGGCGCATTTACACCTTGGAAAGGCCGGGAAAATCGGCACGCCCGTAGTGTGGCTTTATCCGGACGCACCTCCTCCTAAACTTATCCCCGGTCTGTTTAAAGGAGTCCTGGCCGAGGGAACCATTACCCAGAAGAATTTGATTGGACCCATGCGCGGAAAACGCCTGCCGGCGCTCATTGCAGAGATACGTGCAGGGAACGTCTATGTCAATATCCATACGCGAACACATGCCCGGGGCAACATCTGCGGACCTGTTTACCTGGCTGAAGAGTAAAGGGAAATCATTCCCATATGGAATTGTGTGTGGACGGCAATCATCAAGCAGGTAAAGGTGCCTTATGAAAAGGACATTATTTTCAGTGATTCTGTCAGCATACGTATTTGTGATCTGCATTTTCTCCTGCGCCACCCCTTCAAACCGTTTTCTGGAACGGCCCGTTGCCATAAAGGGAGCTGAGCCGGTGGGTACTGAAACCTGCGCTTTATGTCACGAAGATATCGTGAAGCGTTTCAAATATACGGCGCATGCGCGCCTCCATATCTCGACAGATAACAGGGAAGTATTGGGCTGCGAGGCCTGCCACGGGCAAGGCAGCCTCCATATGGAAGGGGGCGGAGGCAAAGGACAATATATCATCAACCCGGGAAGGAATCCGGATGCCTGCTACCCATGTCATCTGGGGGTCAAAATGGCCTTTAATCTCCAGTATCACCATCCGGTAAGAGAGCGCCGGATGAATTGTATAAACTGCCATGACCCTCACGGAGAAGATATCTATAAAGCGAAAGGGATGAGGGCAGGCAGGGAGAATGACGTCTGCGTGCAGTGCCATCGCGACAAATCCAGACCCCGAGTGTTTGAGCACGAGGCCCTTCGGGAGGGCTGCACCATTTGCCATAGGGCTCATGGATCCATCAACGACAAAATGCTGGTGGAAAATGATAACAACCTATGCCTGAAATGCCATGCTCAGATCGGGTTGCGCAATTCGATCACCATCGGCACTGTTTCCCACACCACGCGTCTTGCCCAGGGAACATGCTGGAGCGCGGGCTGCCATACCGCCGTTCATGGTTCCGACATCAATCCGCATCTGAGGTATTAAGATGAAGGCCCTGATAAGAACCGTCATCATTTTTGTACCGATCGGACTGGTTTTGTTGCCGGTCGGCCTCGCCCATCCTCAAGAAAACGATGAAGCGGTTCCCCTGACTTTTGAACTGAGTCCCACCTTACAGTACAGGAGTGTTGATGGGGATGAAAACAAGTTTCGTGAAGATCAGTGGATTCAAGAGGGTTGGGCGGAAGGCGTGGAAAATTTCCTTCTGGAAAAATCGATCAGAGGCGGTTGGATGTTACACATGGAAGGCCGCGCCATCGTTCCGGAGGAAGACTATCGATTCCTTTTGGATCTCGGAAAAAAAGATCTTGGCTTTTTTCATGCGCATTTCACCCAGTATCGTAAATATTTTGACGATACAGGGGGCTATTTTCGCCCTTTTGCCATCCCGGTATTCCATTTGGACAAAGATATGCACCTTGATATCGGCAGCTTTTCCCTGGAAGCCGGGATCACCATCCCGGACCTGCCGAAAATTGTGATAGGATATGAACGGAAGTTCAAGGAAGGGGAGAAATCCCTCCTTGAATGGGGAAGTGTAACAGAGGGGGCGGTAACCAGGAAAATATTCCCTTCGTTCCAAGAAATAGACGAGCAAGTGGATATTTTCAAGGTGGATGTGGCCCACCATATCGGAAAAGTGCACCTGGAAGACCGGTTTCGATATGAAAAATACAAGACCGATACGACGCGATTCGAGCAGGATCGAAATCTTGATGCGGGTACTTCGGAAACAGTGAATGTTTCCGAGAGATACGATCATGACGCCCTCTATAATACCTTCCACCTGGACAGTCAAATTAGCGAAACCATCTACTTTTCCTTTGGGTATCTTTTGAACGATGTGGATGGCGATGCCTCGTTCAACATGCTTACAACACCCTTTGGTCCCGACCCTTTTGACAAGAACTGGCGCACAAACTCAATTATACTCGATCAGAAAAGCCATGTGCTGAATTTGAATGCCCGATTCGGTCCATACCGCCAATTGAGTTTTCACGGCGGAATTCAGGCCGAGATTACAAACACCGAAGGAGATAGCGATGCCATCCTCACAGAGACTCTTCCGGGTCAAGGCCCTGTCTCACCTGAGGCCCGAAGCCAAAGCCGCACAGACAAGAAAGGGTTTATGGAAACCGTAGGAGTCCGTTATTCAGGCATCCCCCACACCTCCTTATACGCGGAGGGAAAATGGACCCAGCAAGGTATCGATCTGTATGAAAAAGAGGTGGAGGATGCCGTCACGGTGTTCGAGCGCCTGACCGATACCGATGTCGACCGGAGCAGATATACTTTTGGCTTCAGCAGTTCACCCATTCGCCGGCTGACCCTATCAGGCCGTTACCGGAGACGCTGTCACGACAACGATTATGATCACAAGATAGATACCGATCCGGGCTATTCAGCCTTTATCAACAGCCAGGAGCTGGATACCGAGGAAATCCAGGCCAAGGTGACCGCCCGACTGACCGGAACGTTCAAAACGAGCTTTCAGTATCAACGCGTTAAAACAGAGATAGATACCCTTTCCCAGACGACACCGCCAAGCAATGTGGAATCGGGCGATTACGTCGCCGACATATACAGCCTCAATGTAACGTCCACCCCGATAGCCAGCCTGTACCTAACCGGTCAATTTTCTTACAGGGATGTGAATTCGGAAAGCTTTGCCAATGGGAGCCCTACCGTCACCGGCTATGACGGTGATGTCTACACCTTCATCGGAACCGCGGGATGGGCCGTCGGAAAAAAAACCGATTTGACGCTGCAATACCTTTTAAGCTGGTCGGACAACTTTCAAGACAACTCAGCAGTAGGACTTCCTTTGGGTCTTGATAATACCCGCCACGGACTCTCCCTCTCCTGCACCCATAAATTGAATGACACGATTCGAGCACGATTCGGGTATGGTTTTTATAAATATGACGAAGAGAGCAACGGCGGGTCTGATGACTATACGGCCCACGTCTTGGGAGTAGGTCTTGAGATCATTTTTTAAAATAAAGACAGCCGTGGAATTTCCATCACGTTCCAAAAAGGCATTATCCGCCGAGAAGCATCTCAGCCACCTTGTTCGCCCCGTATCTGCGAGTACTCCAAATTCCGGAAGGACGACCCGCAGAAACGCCACCGCTGAGTGGAGGTAAGATGAAAGGCCGTAAGAGGCTAATAATGGCTATTTCAATTATTTGGGGAGTCAGCACAGCGACCCCTCTTTGTGCAGGGTCGCCGGACAAGTTGTCTGAACACAAGGTCAAGCTTGAGGATCTCATCCATTATGCCTGCGAAGACAATCCGTCGATTCGGGCGGCGCGTCAGACATGGAGAGCCACTCTCGAGGATTACAGGGTCGTTACCGGATACCCCGATCCTCAGCTCAACGTTTCCTATTACCCGGACCCCATAGAAACCCGCCTCGGCCCGCAGGACTGGAATGTTAGCCTTTCTCAAAGAATTCCCTTTCCGGGTAAGCTTTCCAAGGCCGGAGAGGTGGTGGAATCAGAAGCACATATCGTCAAACTTAAGCTCGACAAAACCGTGCGGGAGGTCGTGAAGGCCGTCAAGGAATCCTACTATGAATTGAGGTATATACGCGAGGCTAAGAAGATCGCCGATGAAAACCTCAGACTGCTGCAGCACCTGAGAAAAGTAGGAGAAACCGGCTATGCGAACGACCGGACCGCACTGCTGGATATGGTCAAGGCCCAGTCACAGTTGGGCCAGATCCGGTACGACATGGTGCTGTTGAGCGATCTCGAGGAGACTGAAATCACCCGGCTCAACTCCCTTCTGAATCGATCTCCAGGCGCCCGGATCGGCCCGTTGCGCTCCATCCCTGTCCAGCCCCTCCCCTATAATCTCGATCAGTTGTACCAGATGGCAGAGAAAAACCAGGAAGACATCCTTGTGGCCGAGAGCCGGATCGAGAAGGCCGAGGCGAAGGTGGATCTGGCCCGTCTGGAGAATCGACCGGATTTCAATGTCGGCGTCTTTTACGGGTCAATCGGAAACCCGAATATTCCCCAGCGGCCCAGCGATGCCGGACGCGACGCCCTCGGTGTCCAGTTCGGGGTGACTATCCCCCTCTGGTTAGGGAAAAACAGAGGCCGCGTGGAACGCGCCTTTGCGGAAATGGGGATGGCCAGGGAGGAGAGGCAGGTCATGGTCAACCGGGCCCGGGAGGGAATTCGCTCGACCTTTTTCCGTCTGGAAAATGCCAAAAGGCTGATTTCGCTCTATCAAAACGACCTGCTTCCGCAGGCGGCGAAGGCCATGGAAATCGCCGAAACGTGGTTTCGGGAAAAACAATCCACCTTCTCGGATTTTATCGAGGCCCAGGCCGTGTGGTACAACTTTAACCTTGCATTGGCCAGGGCCCGGGCCGATTACGGAAAATATCTTGCCCGGCTTGAACCGCTCGTCGGTCAGAGCATTGCGGCGCCCGGAAATCCACCCGGCCGGGATATGGAAAAGGAGGAGAAATGAACAGAAAGAGCATTGTCATTTTCTGCCTGGCCTTTTCGATGACAAATCCGGTCTGCGCCGGGTACCGTGAGCTGAAAAACGAATATGAATCGTATCGGCCCCCTGCCTATTTCGTGGATCAATTCGGATCTGGACCTGAACCGGAACATCCGGTCACCGACAGCGCATTTGACGCCCAACAAAAACGGCTTGAGGAGATGAAAGCCGGATGGGAAAAGGCACTGAAGACCGGAAGCGATGAGGGCAGTTTTCTGGTTCCCGACCCTAAACTCGTTGAATTTCTTAAACCGGCTCAAACCCACACAGATGCAGCGGCAGCTGCCATAAAGGGCACCTATTCGTTAAAACAACTTGAAACACTGACAGTGCTGCGAAACCCCGGGGTGAAAGCGGCAGAGGATCGGCTGCGAGGCGCAATTGAAGCGTTTACCCAGGTAGGCGCCCTGGATGAAATCCTTCGCAAGTATACCGCGTTTACGGAAGATCTTATGCCGGGAGTCGGTCCCATGAGAGGAAAAGAGCCGATGAAACTTAAATTCCCTTTTCCGGGTGTGATGGCGTTAAAGGGTGAAATCGTGGACCGGGAGATCAGAGCCGAAAGGGAGAGCCTGGAAGCGGTTCGCAGGGATGCTGTCACGGCGATTCGGAAAGCATACTGGAACCTGATATATGTCATTAAAGGCATGGGGATCACCTCCGAGATGCTCGAGCTTCTCGAACAATTGGATGCGGTCGTCCAGAGTCGATACGAAGCGGGAAAAACCAGCTACCAGGACGTGATCAAGGTCCGCATCCACCGGGAAACCCTGCATGAGGATCTGAACACGCTCGGAGAGCAGCAACACAATTTTGATTCGAAGATCCGGGAAATCTTAAACCTTCCTCCCGGCGTCAAACTCGGGACCCCGGAAATTCGAACACCTTCCGCAGAGATCCCCATGCTCAAGGATCTCTATGGGATCGCTCAACAGCACCGTCAGGAACTTCGACGTCTGCGGGACCGGATCAGCAAGATGGAGTTGATGATTGAGATGGCCGAAACCATGATCCTTCCACCCTATACCTTGAACTCTTCTCTTTATGAGGACGAGGCGGTCAACCAAGTCGGCTCTTTTGCCCAACAGAATACCTTCCCGATCAAAACAGAAGCCTCAAGGGGAGCGGGACTTCCCAAGATGCCCTGGTACGGGATCGAAGATGCATATATTCGCGAAACCCGGCAACAACTTCACGCGCTTAGGGAAGATCTGGCGAAAACCGAAGCGGCGACCCGTACCAGGGTCCGATACGCCTGGTTTCAACTGGACCTGGCACGGCGTGAAAGAGCGCTTTATTACGACGACGTGGTACAGCTCTCGAGATCGGCATTGGATGTCTCCACACGCAGTTACGTCGCCGGAAACGTTGCGTTCGCCGATGTGATCGATGCTTATACCACGTGGTTGAAGGCAACCCTGACCCTCGAGAGAAAGCGTAGCGATTTCGGCATTGCCTGGGCAAATCTGGAGCAGGTGGTGGGAACGACCCTCCGATAGAAGGAACCATGAGAAAGCTGCTGGGAGTTTGAATTTGACGACAAAAACACCGGATAAAAAAGGCATCCCATCATTTTGGGTGGTACTCATCACCGCAGCGCTTACCCTTCTGATCGGGGGCGGCGGCGCTTATCTGTTGGGATATCTGGAGATTTCTCATGAAACCGCGGAAAAGACAATCCCAGAAAAAGAGGAAAGAAAGGTGGCCTACTGGCGTTCTCCGATGAATCCCACGGAGGTCTACGACCAACCCGGAAAAAGTGTCATGGGGATGGATCTGGTGCCCGTCTACGAGGACGAACTGGTGGATGGTGTTGATGTGCGCATCGACCCGGTCGTTCAGCAGAATATGGGCATTAGAACTGCCCGGGTGGAGAAGGCGCCGCTGGTTCGAACCATACGGACATACGGGAATATCACTTACGATGAAACGCGAACCGCCGAGATCAGTCCCAAGGTCAGCGGCTGGATTGAGAAAATACATGTGGATTTTACCGGAAAATTTGTGGAAAAGAGCCAGCCGCTTTTTGACCTGTATTCGCCGGAGCTTTTCTCCGCCCAACAGGAGTATCTTGCCGCTTATCTAAATTTTACCCGCCACGGCAGGAAGAACCTGGATCTGCTGGAATCCGCCCGCGAGAGGCTCCGGTATTTCGACATACCGGAAAGCGCAATACGTGCCATGGAGAAATCCGGAAAGCTCAAAAAGACCCTCACTCTCCGCTCCCCGTTCAACGGCGTGGTGATCCAAAAAAACGCTGAGGCGGGCACTTATATAAGGACCGGCACCACGGTCTATCGGATCGCAGATCTCTCGCGGATCTGGGTCGAAGCCCACATCTACGAATACGAACTGCCGTGGGTGTCACAGGGCCAGGAAGCGGAAATGACCCTTCCCTACTTTCCGGGAAGGACCTATTCCGGCAAGGTTTCTTTTGTTTACCCGTACCTTCAGCAGAAAACACGCGATGTGGTGGTGCGGCTGGAATTCGACAATCCGAATTTTACACTCAAACCCGACATGTACTGCGACATCATCATAAAAAGCGATCAAGGAGAAGGGATTGTGGTTCCTTCGGAGGCGGTCATCCGCTCCGGAGAACGCAACGTCGCCTTTGTGGTAAGGGAAAACAACAAATTCGAACCCCGGGACCTGACCCTGGGCCTTCAGATGAACACAGAGTTTCAGGTTTTATCCGGACTTGCCCCGGGGGAGGTGATTGTCACTTCGGGCCAGTTCCTGATCGATTCGGAGTCCGACCTCACAGAGGCGGTGCAGCAGATGATGGAACCCAAACGCGCGGATATGAATAATGGAAAATCAATGGAGGGGGAAACTAAGACGCCAATAGAAGGCAAAGAGACCCCCCATCCAGGTCATTGACAGGCCCATGATTGAAAAGATCATAGAATATTCAATCAGAAACCGCTTTATGGTCGTGCTGGCTGTGCTGTTCGCAACCGTCGGCGGCACACTGGCCATGTTGAATATTCCCATAGATGCGATCCCCGATCTCTCCGATGTGCAGGTGATTATCTTTACCGAATTTTCGGGACAAGCCCCCCAGGTGGTGGAAGACCAGGTGACCTATCCCCTGACCACGGCCATGCTGGCGGTGCCCTACGCCCAGGTGGTCCGGGGATACTCTTTTTTCGGATTTTCATTTGTCTACATTATCTTTGAAGACGGTACCGACATGTATTGGGCCCGTTCGCGCGTTCTGGAGTATCTGAACTTCGTGGCAGGCCGGCTGCCGAAAGGGGTGACTCCCACTCTCGGCCCGGACGCCACGGGCGTAGGGTGGGTGTACGAGTATATTTTAACGGATCCCACGGGCACACACGATCTCCAGCAGCTTCGAAGCATCCAGGACTGGTTCCTTCGTTACGAATTAGCCGCTGTCCCGGGGATATCCGAGGTGGCAAGTGTCGGCGGTTTTGTCAAGCAGTACCAGGTGGAAGTGGATCCCAACAAGCTGCTGGCCTATGATCTGTCCATTCAAAACCTTCGGCACGCCATTCAGCGCTCCAACAACGATGTCGGCGGCAGGCTCATTGAGATGGCGGAAACCGAATTCATGGTCCGGGGGCTCGGTTATATTCAGTCGAAGGAAGATCTTGAGTCCATTACGTTGGGTACGGACCGTTACGGCACCCCCATCCTGCTGAAAAACGTCGCTAATGTAAAATTGGGGCCGGAGCTTCGCCGGGGCATTCTGGAATGGAAGGGGGAGGGGGAAACCGTCGGCGGCATTATCGTCATGCGGTTCGGTGAAAATGCCATGGAAGTCATAAGGAATGTGAAAAAGAGGCTCCGGGAGCTCGAAAACTCCCTGCCCGAAGGCGTTGAGATTGAATGGGCCTACGATCGATCGGCACTCATCCAGCGATCCATTGATACCTTGACTGGGGCTCTGACCCTCCAAATGATCATCGTGGCAGTGGTCTGCATGGTCTTCTTGATCCATTTCCGTTCCGCTTTCGTAGCCATCATCACATTGCCGGTAGGAATCCTGATCTCACTTCTGATTATGTATGCCATAAAGGTCAACGCCAACATCATGAGCCTGGGCGGGATTGCCATCGCCATCGGCGTGATGGTGGACGCTTCGGTGGTCATGGTGGAAAACGCCCACAAACATCTCGAACGAAATCAGGGCCAAAAACCCCATATCGAGGTTATCCAGGAAGCCGCGAAAGAAGTGGGACCGGCACTGTTCAGCAGCCTGCTGATCATCACGGTCTCCTTTCTGCCGGTCTTCGCACTCCAGGCCCAGTCTGGCCGTCTCTTCAAACCGCTCGCCTACACCTGGGTTTTTGCCCTGCTGGCCTCTTCCCTCCTTGCGATTACGTTTATTCCGGTCTTGATGAGTTTTTTTGTAATGGACAACGTGTTCTCTTCCCATACAAGCCGTCGCCGGCGCCTCGGAACCTGGATTCTGGCGACGGCGGGGCCTCCGCTCCTGGTGGTCATCGCCGGGCTGGGAGGAATGAATCTTCCCGACTGGAGCCTTGTAGCGGCCCTGGGAGTCTCTGTTTTCCTTGTGTTCTGCCTCCTGCCTCAAAAAATGATCCCCGAAGCCAAAAACCCTCTCGGCCGGTTTTTCGTTCGTACCTATATACCGGTGATCCGGCGGGTCCTGAAATGGCCCAAAATGACGTTACTCCTGTTCCTCCTGATCCTCTGTTTAACCGTTTACCCCTTGAGCCGGCTGGGAAGCGAATTCATGCCGCCTCTAATGGAAGGGACCATCTTTTACATGCCCACGACCCTCCCGGGGATTTCCATCACAAAGGCCCGGGAATTGATCCAGCAGACGGACAAGATCATCCAGCGCTTTCCTGAAGTCCTCCATACCCTGGGGAAAATCGGACGGGCCGAGACGGCCACGGATCCGGCCCCCCTTTCCATGATCGAGACCCTCGTAGAACTTCGGCCTCAGGTCCATTATGAGAAAATCGCCGTGAAACGGTATTTTTCTTCCTGGCGCGGATGGCTGAAGAAACCGCTTACCTGGATCTGGCCCGAGGAGAAAAAGGGACGTATCCTGCAGGAATGGCGGAAGAAGGACGTCGACCGGTTCTTTTCCGGCTGGCCTGAATATCTCAAGAAGCCCCTCGCCTGGATCTGGCCTGAAAAACGATATGTCACCATGGAAGAGTTGGTCGAAGATCTCGATGCCGCGGTCAAATTTCCCGGCGTTACCAATGCCTGGACCATGCCGATCAAGGCACGCATCGACATGCTCTCAACGGGCATCAAGACCCCCGTGGGCATCAAGGTGATCGGTCCGGAGCTGGAGACCCTCTCCGACATCGGCGCCCGGATTGAATCCGTCATACGCGGCATACCGGGGACCCTTTCAGTATACTCGGAACGGGTGGCAGGCGGGAACTATTTTGACTTTGATATCAACCGCTATGAGATTGCCCGTTACGGGCTGACCGTGGGGGATGTTCAGGACGTCATCATGTCCGCCATCGGAGGGATGAACGTGACCACGACCGTGGAAGGGCTCGAACGGTATCCGGTGAATGTCCGTTACAGCCGCGAGCTTCGCGACAACATCGAACGGCTGAACCGGGTCCTGGTCGCCGCGCCTACTGGCGCCCACGTGCCGCTGGCCCAGCTTGCGGACATTTCCATTCACAAGGGACCGCCCGGCATCAAAACAGAAAACGCGCGCATGAATGCCTGGATCTATGTGGATCTCAAAGGCGTGGATGTGGGCTCCTACGTAAACCGGGCAAAGAGTGTTCTTTCACAGGAAATACAGCTTCCGCCGGGGTATTCCATCATCTGGTCCGGACAGTATGAATACATGGAAAAGGCGCGGCAGCGGTTGAAGATTATCCTTCCACTCACCTTGATCATCGTGTTCGTCCTTCTCTACCTCCACTTCAACAGCGTCAGTGAGTCCTGCATCGTGATGCTGGGCCTCCCCTTTTCCCTCGTCGGCGGCATCTGGCTTCTCTACCTTCTGGGGTATAATATTTCCGTGGCTGTGATGGTCGGCTTCATTGCCCTCGCCGGCCTTGCTGCGGAAACAGGGGTGGTGATGATGACCTATTTGGATGAAGCATTTTCCAGGCGAAGTGCTGAAGAAGGGATGCATACCCCGGATGACCTTCATGCAGCCATTGTCGAAGGGGCTGCAGAAAGGGTACGACCGGTTCTGATGACCGTATCCACAACCATTATGGGACTGATGCCGGTGATGCTGGGCACTGCTACCGGTTCCCAGGTAATGAAAAGGATCGCGGCGCCCATGGTCGGCGGACTGTTTTCCGCCCTCCTGCTGACATTGGTCATTCTTCCGGTCATATATGACATCTGGAAACGGCCCAGGCTTAAGAAAGACGAGCAGGGTTTATGACCCTAAGGATTCAGACATGACGCCCCTGCATAAAAACGCCAAAATAGCACTCATCTGTGCACTGGTCACCGGGATTCTGATTCTCCACTATGTTACGCTCCACGAGAAGACCGTCCAGCACGCCCTGTACCGGATGCTGTTTTATATGCCCCTGGTCCTGGGAAGTTTCTGGTTCGGCTTTAAGGGAGCGCTCTATATCTCCATGGCCGTGGCTGTATTTTATCTCCCCTATGCGATCTTTCGGTGGCAGGGGTTTGCTCAGGACTTCGACAAGGTTCTGGAAGGATCGCTCTACATCTTTATCGCCCTTATACTGGGGTTCTTGGCCGAAAGGGAACGTAAGGAACACACGAAAAGGGTTGAGTCGGAACGGCTTGCGGCCATCGGGAAAGCCGTATCAGAGATTGCCCACGATATGAAATCACCGCTTATGGCCATCGGCGGATTCACGACCCAGGTTTCCAGAAAGCTGTCTGCAGACGACCCCAAGAGGAAGAAACTCGACCTGGTGGTCAAAGAGACCTCCCGGCTGGAATCCATGGTCAGGGAAATGCTCGATTTCAGCCGTGCTGTTCAACTGCAGATCAGCATGGAGAGTCTCAACAGACTGGCAGAGGACTGCGTCGAAATGTGCCGGCCCATCGGAGAGGCACACAATGTGGAGTTAAAGACTGCATTCGATCCCGATCTGCCTCCGCAGCCGCTGGACAGGAACCGAATGGAGCAGGTCATGATGAACCTGATTACGAACGCCGTCCAGGCATCCGCTCCCCAACAGGCCGTATGGATTCGAACGCATAAGGCGGCAAATAATGCGGTCCTGGAATGCTGCGACACCGGATACGGTATCAATGAGAAGGATCTGGACAAAATTTTTGAACCTTTTTTTTCCACCAAAAAAGATGGAACCGGACTAGGGCTGCCGATCGTGAAAAAAATCGTGGAGGCCCATGGTGGCAGCATTTCCCTGCGTCCGAATCCGGATGCAGGCGTCACCTTTTCGGTACGGCTGCCGCTGAAGGAGTAATTCGCTGACGATGGAAGCAAGGCATTTGCAGGGGCTTTCCAGTAGACTATCACGAGATGGATACCCACCCGGAGAAAGGTGAAGCGATTCGAAAATACGCCGACGATGCACAATCAGGGGCCCAGGAAAACTTCGGTGTGCAGCCTGTTCACGACAACGAGATCTTCGCCGTTTTTCGCGCAGACCGCCTGGAATACCAGACCGGAGAAGGAAAAGACCTGATGCTTTGGGATGTGCAGGCCTGGGTCGGCGGGGACGCACGATTCATCCGGCAGACCGGGACAGCACAATGAGCATGAAACCTATGACGGGATGCTTTGAATTCTAAGATTAGCCTGATTTCGGCCTTGAAAATGAAATTGGCCACGAATTTCGGTTTGGGATACCCTTGACATTCATTTAAAGGTGTGGCAACCATGATGCCCTTTATGGTTAGTGCCACCATTAAAAAGAGGAACCGGGCCGGAAGTATTTCCGCCACGGCATAGTCACAACCAGGAATGTCTTACGCAATCCACTAAGAGATTTCCCGTATTTACCATGTGTTAACCAATAATATGCCAATTTCCTGCATGTAAGCGAACAGAAAGGAAGTCCCGAGTGGAAATGGAGAATGAAGGTGAAATGAAAATCTATCTGCGTCCGACATATGCCATTGATTCCGACCACGGGAGCATTGCGGAAACGGCACAGCGTGTCACAAGCGGGTGTTCCGGCAATGCGGACAAGGCCGTCGCGCTCTTTCATTTTGTCAGGGATTCGATCCATTATAATGTCTTCATGATTTCCGTGTTCAAGGAGGATTTCAAGGCGTCCAGGGTGCTGGAATGGGGCAAGGGCTACTGCGTACAAAAGGCCGTTCTCCTGACAGCGCTTGGAAGGGCTGCCGGCATCCCGAGCCGGATGGCCTTTGCCAAGATCACCAACCACCGGGTGCCTCCTCACATATATGAGAAGCTGGGCGTCAATACCTTTCCCCGGCACGGATACAACCAATTTTTCCTGAATGGCCGATGGGTGAACGCCGCTGCCACATTCGACAAAACCCTGTGCGACAACAACGGTCTCCCTGTGGTGGAATTCGATGGAAAACACGATGCCATATTGCCTGAAAAGGACCTTCGAGGAGAGCCTTATATCGAGTATATCGAAAAGTTCCCCCCTGCAGACGACTTTCCCTTTGACTGGATTGTCGAGAGGATTGCGCGGATCGTAGGGCCGGACAAGCGGCCGTGGCTCAAAAGGGAGGATGAGGTCAGCCTTCCCAATTCGGTGAGAACGCTCTCCACGGAATAGGGAAGGTCGGACGACTCGTGAAAACAGGAGCGAATCAGCTCATTGTTCAAGCTCCGGCAGGCTCAGGAGGAGCCCCGTTGCACAGGTGATATAATTGTCTTTGTAGTACTCCTTGAAGAAGTTCCTGGTCTCATCGCCGCTGCAATGACAGGGGGCGATCTTTTCCACCTTGAGGGCATCCAGCCGCTTGGCAATTTTCTTCAACTCAGACAGAGAATACCCCATCAGGTGAAAGCCCCCGGCAAGGAGGTACACCTTGTCTTTGAAAACCGCTGTGGCATGCTCCACGATCTCCACAATGCCGGGATGGGCGCAGCCCGTGATAATGACCAGGCCGCGACGGGTTTTCAGGACGAGCGACTGCTCCTTCAGCCCATGGCCGAGTTCTCCGGTGGTGTAGACGCCGGGATGGATCATCCGGGGACCGGCGATCTCCTCGACAGACGTCCCCATCCGGCGGAGGGCTTGCTTGAAGTCTTCCGGAAAGGATTTTGGGAGATAGACGGTAATGTCCTGCCGCTGCTGAAGGAATCCCGACAGTCCCCCCACATGGTCCCCATGGACATGGGAGAGGGCCACGGCGTCTATCTTTCGGCAATCCAGGTCGAGTTCCTGCATATTCCGGGTGAGTATCGAAGGGTCTCCGCCCGTATCGAAGAGGATTTGATACTTCGGGAGCGTGATGAGACAGGAAAAGCCCCATGCGGGCGTCAGAGATTTTTTCAATGTGTAGTTGTCATAGAGGATCAAGAGCTGATTGGCAGGTTCATTCACTGGAAGCCTCCCTCCGTAAGCGGTCTGAAATGACATGGCGATCGATAGGATGGGAATCGCGGCCCGGCATATCCATCCGGCCGCAACTCCCATTGTTCCATGTCTTACACAAAATATTCGATGACTAAGATTCAACCCTTATGTCCCCCGCGCCTCCGGGAAAATTGAATCCTGTGAAGCGTCGGAAACGCGGGAGCCTCTTGTTGCGTTTTGTTATGATGCCGAGGATTTCGACTCAAGCTCTTCAATTCGCTTATTAATGGCATCCAGTTCATTCTTGATGCCGTTCGCCTCATCTCTGAGCATGTTCATCTCGTCATCAGGGGTCATGCAATACGGATTCCCATAAGGCGCAGCATAAGCAGGTCCGTACCATCCTGCTGCAGGGGCATACGCCCCCTGCCGGCCAAAGCCTCTCCCATATCCCCATGCGCCTCTGCCACGGCCAAAGCCGCCTCTGAAACCACGGCCCAGGCCGTATCGCGGCGCTCCATAATACCTTCCGGAAGGATTGCAGTTGCCCCAGCCTCCTCCGGTCATGGGTCCTGCGCCCATGGGTCCTGTTCCATCGAATCCCGGCATATCGAACACCTCCTTTGGTAAATAAAGGGTTAATCTGTTTTGCGGGTGAGATGGCGGCAGTCACACAGGGCGTGATCACCCCCATCTCATACCGCAGTCCTTGGTGTCTATTATCCCGCCGCAGGCCGGTTGATGACTCAGACCAACCGGTCATCGGGTGCAAGCGCGGTTTAGCGGTTCCCTCGCATAGGAAAATTTCCTCTCTGGCCGGAGGCTCTGCCGCGGCCTCTTCCAAGGCCTCGGCCCTGTCCCTGACCCCGGCCGTTACCGAGTCCCCGTCCATAACCGGTTACCGGAGTCTGGAAACCGGATGACGTGCCCGGACCCAAACCGGCCTGGGAAGGATTGCAGGGCCCTCGGCCCCGTCCTGTCATCGGGCCCATACCATTCGGGCCTGTTCCATTGAATCTTGGCATTGTGGTCACCTCCTCTCTTCTAAAATGCACCGCCTCTTCCCCTGCGGTGTCGTCCTCTTCCCCTGGGCGGCATGTCATAATGCCCGCCCTCGATTCTGAGCATTTTTCCCATAACCAGGGCGTCGGCCACTATGGCCCTCGCCTCGGCCAGGATCCTCCCGAATGTCGGACGCGAGACATTCATCATTTGCGCTGCCGTCTCCTGGTCCATCCTTTGAAGATCGACTAACCGGATGGCCTCGAGGCCCTCTATGGAAAGGGTCACTTCCTCTCGTCCCCAGGGCGGCACGCTGTTCGGAATAAAGGCGTCCACAATGGGATGTCCCTGCACAAATCTGAGTTTTCTGGGCCTCGGCATGGTTCCCTCCTGTTATGAGCGTGCGTTCATAATATAATTCCTCCTAAATCCCTGTCAAGATTTTTTTTGAGCATATGCTCATAAATATGACGTCGTCCAATGTGTAAGTTTACGTCATCGGCCGCGGGCGGAGACGCCGGCCAAGCTGAACGTCCATCTTCTCTAAGACATCCGGATATGGATCGGAGATGTTTCCGTTGACATCTGCAACATGGCGGACTATGAGAGAATAAGCAGAATTTGTTACCAACTGGCCTTTTTCAACCACAAAAGTGAAAGAGGAATGGAAATGGTCATATTCGCCCATAAACTCCGATCTCCATCTTTCGAGAGAATCGGGGTTTTGTTTTTTAATGGGGTCTGGCCATTCTGAAATAGGCGGGGTTTCTGGAAAAAGTGTGTGGTGGAGCCTCCGGCATGCCGGTTGCTTTATACAGGAATTAAGGGATAAAAGGAAAATCCAGAAGTTGAGCCTAACCGACCATCAGGCAAAATATATCTTCTACGAATTGACGCGGCGCTTTCCGCCCGACAGTGTCGAGAAGTTGACTGCCGCACTGATGGATGCGCAGGTGGATCTGAATCCGCACCAGATCGATGCCGCCCTTTTACTTCATTAGAAAACGGAAAAGGGCTATAAACAATGAATACAAATAGTTGCTTCTTCACAGCCATGAAACACTGGATCGCCCCAGCCGTGAATTCGCTCAAAATCAGCCTTGGTCCGATAGCCCAGGAATCTAATGAGCTGGACCGGAAACAGAGCCTGTCGCCGAACAAGGGTCGGTGGGACCGTATCGATCGCTCCTGGTGCTCTGCACCGCATTCCGCGCCCGGGCGGATCGCTATTCCAATTTGACGGTAAAGAAGATCCCCAGGGCCGTGCTTGCGCGGTGCGAGTGGGGGCATGACGATTACAGCCTGCGGGTGGAAAACCTGCCCCAGGCGCCGCTGCCCAAGGGTCAGATGGGATTGTTTGACGAGGAACCGGATTGATGGATGTTATTCTTTACCACTCCGATGACGGAACAGTGCAGTTGGATGTTCAGTTGGACCGTGAAACCGTCTGGTTGAATCAACGTCAAATGGCGGAACTTTTTGACAAAGACACAGACACCATCGGACTGCACGTTCGTAACATCTATAACGAAGGTGAGTTGCTCCGCAAAGGAACTACCGAGGAATCCTCGGTAGTTCAAAACAAAGTGTTCCTGAGCCTGATCAATCGCGCCAACGTGTAATGGGGGATACTGGAATGAACCGACACGTCAACGCCATATCGGGCCGTCTGAGCCTGCGGCCGGGGATTCGACGTCCCCAATCCCCAAGATTATTCCTGGATGAAAATCACGGATCCCCAAACGACGCCTTCCGAGTGGTTTGCCACGGATCTCGGCGCGGGGGAGATTGCCGCCATGTCTCTAGCTCTTGAACACCCCGATTACATCCTCTTGCTGGATGATGCGCTTGCCAGAAGAACGGCCATCGCAGCGGGACTCACGGTTTGGGGAACGTTGCGGGTCCTGCTGGAAGCCAAATCATTCGGTTTGATCGAAAGCGTCAAGCCGGTGATCCATCGTCTGGAGAAGACCGGCATGTGGGTTTCAGAGGATATCGGCGCCGCATCCTGGGGCTGGCCGGCGAATGGTAAACGAAGACTTCCTGTTTAATTCCTACCCTGACTTCCGGAATGCTGATAACGAATGATTCTTCACTGTTCATTGCGCCGCTCTCCCCGCTGACGCGGATCAGTACAACGCCTGAACAAACCAGGAAAGCGTTCAAAGATTGGCGTTATTGGGTCGGGATGGGGTATGAATTTGCTGATATATAGGGATGAACGGTGCCGATTTTGAGAGGAAAGGGCATGCCGCAAAAGAAATCCAAAAAAAACCCACAACATCCAAAAAGAAACTGCGCCGCCAGGCCCGTAGAATCGAGCCTCGCGACCTCATGGAAAAAGTGCTGAAGGAGAAGCCCCGGTTCGCGGGCAAACTGATTCGGAATCCTCCGGGCAGAAAAAAGATGTCGGAAGTCATCCTGAAATACGCTGCACCGCTGATGGAGCATGCTGAGAATGTGGAGCAGCAACACAAGGCGATCGCTATGGCCATTATCTGCTGGAATGCGTCTTTGCTTACCGGAGAAGACCGGGGTCGGATACTCGCGGAGGCCTTTGCTGGAACGGGGATATGGAGGACTCCGGCACTCAGGAAGTGCTGGAATTCATGCTGAACCGAAAGCAGGAACTGTACCCTCACAATATGAGGATGGTCGCGGATTGGATCATGAAGGATAAGGGAGATCAATTGTTTCTCGAAGTGGCAACGACGCTGCCAAAACAAGACGAGGCTGGGTGACAACTGTCAGGCTTTTGGATGAGGTTGATCCGGAAACGTGGCTCAAAGAATGGGCCGCAGAAAGAAAAAGATTTCTCCTTCCTTAAAGGTGATTTTTGGCTTTATTTATCCTTTTAAAAAGGATAATATTTGCTCATGGAAATAAATTCCCCCAACCCATTTCAGAATCGGCTCAAAGAAAAACTGGCTGAATCTCTGACTTCGTCAATTCCAGTCGGCACCCGAAGACGTATCTATGGAGCGATAGTTCTTCCCGGGAAGATTTCCGCAGTGGTAGGGATTCGCAGGGCCGGAAAAACCATGTTTGTGCATCAGGTGCAGCGTGAACTACTATCAGAGGGCATGGACCGGGAACGCATGCCGTACATCAATTTTGAGGATGAGCGGCTGGCAGGTGTAACAGCAGAGCATCTACATACGCTGGTAGAGGAATACTATCGCCGCTATCCCGGATTTCGCAACCGCGAAACCGTGTTGTGGTGCTTTGACGAGATACAGACCGTGCCGGGCTGGGAGCGGTTCGTTCGCCGACTCCTGGATTCGGAGAGGGTCGAACTGTTTGTATCCGGATCCTCCGCGGCCCTCCTCTCACGGGAGATCGCCACCGCCCTGCGTGGCCGGGCATGGGAGGTGGTCTTGCACCCTTTCAGCCTGGAAGAGGCATTGCGGCACAACGGAGAACCGATACCGGCCCAGCCCGATTTCCTGGATAACCCATCCCGTTCGTCTTTGGAAAAATCTTTTTTGGACTACCTGGTCAGGGGAGGTTTTCCAGAGATCCAGGGCCTGGACACGGCCACGCGGTATCAACTGCTGCGGGACTATGTGGATGTGGCCATGCTTCGTGATGTGGTTGAGCGGCACGCTGTGAGCAATGTGACCGGTTTGCGCTGGCTGGTGCGGCACCTGCTGAGCAATGCCGCCGGACTTTTCAGTGTGGAGAAATTCTATTGGGCGCTTAAATCTCAGGGGATCGCCATCTCCAAGGACTCTGTGCACCAGTTTCTGGGATATTTGAACGACTGTTTTCTCATTCGCACGGTGTGGATGGAGGCGGCCTCCGAAAGGCAACGCATGGTCAATCCCCGAAAGGTTTACCCGGTTGATCCAGGACTCATTCCGGTTTTCGATCGCACGGGACGTTCCAACACGGGGCACGCGCTGGAGACGGCTGTATTGGTGGAATTGGAGCGCCGAAAGGCCGAAATCACCTATGTCAAGACACCGGGAGGATTTGAAGTGGATTTCCTGGCACGATATCCTTCTGGCGAGATGGAGCTGATCCAGGTCTGCGCCGATGCAGGAGACCCGGAAACAACCCGGCGCGAACTGCGCTCGCTTGTGGAGGCGGGGAGCCTTTTCCCGAAAGCACGCAGAGTACTCCTGACGCTCACGATGGATGGCATGCCCCCTGAAACGCCGACCGGCGTGGCGGCTCAGCCTGCCTATGTCTGGATGTTAATGCCTCCGTCACGCTAATCCAGCCCATGGGCATGAATACACCTTAGAATCAGTCGTTGGGTTGATTGAGGTGACTGCAATGGACATCGAAGAACGTTTGAAAGAACATCGTGATGCGGTAATCGCCCTGGCTGCAAAGCATGGCGCCCGGGAGCCAAGGGTCTTTGGCTCGGTGGTCAGGGGTGAGGCAGGTCTGGAAAGCGACATCGATCTCCTTGTAAGAATGGATGAAGGACGAAGCCTGCTCGATCTGAGCGCCCTGGTCTTGGACCTTCAGGAGTTACTCGGTGTCAAAGTCGATGTGGTTTCTGAAGATGGACTCTATTGGCTGCTGCGGCGTCGAATACTCAAGGAGGCCAGACCATTATGAAGATAATCTGCGACGCTCAGGTGGATGTCCTTCGCAGCCTCTTCAGCAATGCAGCGATTGAGGATAGCGATGAGGAGAAAGCGGGCATCATTCTCGACTTCACAAAATCGGAAATATCGTGGGAATGGAAATCTTGGACGCATCCAAGCGGATGGAAAACCCGAGGGCAGTGGCGTATGCCGTTGCCGGATCGGATCGCCCCAGTTTAGGAATGCACTAGCGCCGGACCCTGTTAGAAACCCCTTGTAATCACTGGAAATCAGGGCAATCAATATGGGTAAGTAGGGAGTGGTGGCTGATATCTCATTGCATTTTGATCATGTGAAGGGTATCTTTAGAAGATCCACCAAATGAATCTCGCTGCCAATAGTCGTTAGAGAGGAGAGTTTCGTCATGGCGCCTTCGGTGAGTGAACAGTACATCGTCGACGAAAAGGGAAACCCGACTGCGGTTATCCTACCGATAAAGGAATACCGGAGAATGCTTTCCATCATGGACGAAGTCGAAGATCATAGAGAAAGCAGGATTCTGTCTCAATCCTCGGAATTCAAGAAGCTCGTCAAAAAAGGGTTGGATGATATTGGGGCAGGCAGGACAAGGCCCTGGAAGGAAGTCTGGGATGATCTATGATGAGAGGTATAGGACGCCAGTTACATCTTTACATTTATTTGCAATCCTGAAGGGTTATGAGGCCAGGGGAACGATTTCATACTTGTAAGGGGACTGTGAAACGTGATCGAATTTCGTTTAGAGATTGCAAGGCGTTATCTGGACGATGCGAGGATACTGTTCAAAGACAAGCGGTTCAACAGCGCTTCGTCAAGGGCCTATTATGCATCCTACCAGGCCATGTGGGCGGCCCTCGGAGAACCGGAAGAGGGAAAAGTCTGGCGGCACCTTGGCATCATCAAGCACTTCGTGGCGGGGTATTGGTTTGACCCGTCACCAAGGCGTACAGGACCTGGCTTACTGGAAGAGAAACGGCTGTTATTGAGGAGACTCTATTCGTATCGTATCAAGAGCGATTATGAAGCAAGGCCTGTTGACGAAAATCAGTTGGGCGATCTTCTGGAAACGGTGCAACAGGTTATCCAATCCATTGAGGAAAAAGCGAGGTGAGCAAATGCCGGAATTGAAAACCAGGAATAAGAGCCTGGCTGAGGCGGCTGCCAAGTTCGTAGATGCGGTTCACCGCCTCTATCCTGGCATCAATGTGAGGCCTATTGCCAGTTTTGAGGATGAAGACTTTACCTTTGAAGTGGCAGTTCCCAAGAATTTGTCTGTGGATGAGGTTCTTGAGGCGTGCCACAAGGAATGTATCAAGGTGGAGGATGAATATGATCTGTTTATCCTCCCTCACGTGATCCATGAAGGTGAACAATCCGCGAATTTGGAATGATCAGAGATTGATTTGAAACACGGGATGGACAGAAACAAGGGACATCCCCAAGGTGCAACCCTGTCTCGGAGCGGTTGGACCTCGTTGAAGAGGCTTCTTCTGGACTCGACAATGCGACCACCTCTTGCTTGATGATGCAGGCACCCCTCATCCCGGATGTCCCTCGGCCGTGAGATACCCGCCTCAGGCTTTTCGAAGCGCCCATTCCTTTGTCCAAAGCTTAGCTCTCTGCCCATGCAGATCCACCAGATATTTCTCGCCATCAATCTCTACGACGGTCCCTGTTCCGTGACTCGTTTTCACCCCTGGCCCAGACCTGATTTCCTTTGTCAGTTGCAGAGGCCAATCTAATACGCGACACAAGCCGAAATCCTGAATTCAAGGTGAGGTAAGTCGCGCCAGGGCGGGCCTGTCCCCGACCTTGAAGCGTTTCTTGCGTGGCGCGTTGGGCTCGGGGGCCTTGGGTGTCGAGGGGCCGGATCGGGTACTTGAAAAGGCACGGAATTCTGTCCGTGAACGTTTGGGCTGAGGGGCATGGGAGATCTTGGGAGGTGGGGATGGTTCATATTGCTTCATGGCCGCCTGCCACGCGGGGGTGAGAATGTCTTTGAAGTCCGGGGGGAGATAGAGGTCCTGGATTGCGCGGGTGAAGGCCACATAGGCGATGTTGGCCTCGTCGCCGAATGCGTGGGTCAAGAGGGCCTCCGGTTTCGACAGGGAAGCCGTGATGTCCGGTACCATTGCCCCAAGATCTCCCTGCCTGCCTCAACGATCCGATCCCGGTGGTCTTGAACGGACGCCTTCATTTCATCGCTGAGATGGCCGAGGTGCTCTGCCTGAAACAGGTCCATGGCCTCCTCGATCTTGGGGAACGGCGAATTCATAAAGAATTCGACCAGATCATGGCTTACCGCGGCGAGCTGCTGGGCATTCTGTCGTCCCTTGAAGGCCTGGAGCATGTCGGCGATAGTGAAGTTGCCAATCTGACCGACATTCTTGGAGAAGGCTAGGGAATGGACCGTACGGACCTCCACATTCCTTGGAAACTTTCCACGCGCCTCCTCTCTGGCCTTCCGGTTGAAGACCAGGTAAAGGATCTTCAGATCCGGATGGGCGGAGGCGATCATTTGAAGGGTGGTGGTCTTCCCGGTCCCCGCCCTTGCGTTGAGCAGAAGGACCCTCCCTGTCAAATCCAGTATGGCCTGTTGTTCTTGGGTCGGTTTCACAACGCGCTATTGGTCTCCCATAGATTTTTGTGTCTCTCACAGAGCTCACAGGGACCACAGAGTTTCTTGATCAGAATCCTTGAGAGGAGGATTCTGATCAAACCCTGACATCCCTTGATAAAGGCAATTACTCATCTGATGTGTTGTTGGGACCTATGCTGGATTACCCAATGCGATAGCTGGTTGTTTTGCCTGATTTTTCCTCTCAAAAAATCAGGCAAAGAATAATGTGTCATCTCTGCGATCTCTGCGGGCTCTAGCGAAGCGGGCGAGAGATATCCCTACGCACTACCTTGCCGGAATAACTGGAGACTATACCGCCATATCCTGTCGGTCAATCTCAAAGGACCGACTTGCTTCCTACCTGAGGGTCAATTTAATTGATATCCCATTTCAAAGGCGCTCTGACCACGGATAGAACGAATCTGACGAATGCCTGAAGAGTCGCCCATACCTTTCTCCACTAACTCCCGGATTGACATCCCGACCCTCTAATTGTAAGTACTATATGAGGAGTAACATTTGGCGGCTGGAATGTTAAGGAAACCGGGGATCTACATCTATAGTGGCCTAGGGCACTCTTCAAAAAGGATTTTCAGCGCCGCTTCATTAACCCCTCCAGGAGGTAAAATCATGGCGATTTTTCTGGTTCAACACGGCAAGAGCCTGTCCAAGGATCAGGACCCGGAGCAGGGCCTGTCGCCCCAGGGCAGGGAGGATGCAGAGCGTATTGCGGCCACGGCCCGGGGGTACGGCGTACAGGTGGGATCCATTGTGCACAGCGGCAAGAAGAGGGCCCGTGAGACCGCAGAGATCTTCGCGGCCGCCCTCAGTCCTGCGGGGGGCGTGAAACAAATGGACGGATTGAAGCCCTTAGACGATGTCGCCTCCTTTGCCGAGGGCCTGAACGCCCACACCCGTCTCATGATGGTGGGGCATCTCCCCTTCATGGAGAGACTGACGTCGTTTCTCATCACCGGCGACATGGAGCGTCCGGTCTTTAAATTCCAGAACGGCGGCATCGTCTGCCTGGATCAAGGACCTGAGGGAAAGGGCTGGATCATCAAGTGGACCCTGATGCCGGAGATAGGGTGATGTCTGGAGTGCCTGAGACGGGACGTGCCGGCGCCCGGTCTCGTCCCTCGGCTCGAAGCTGAAAGCTGAAAGTTGAAAGCGGGTTGAACTTATCCTTTGATCTTTCTGCCTTGTGCCTATTGCTTTCGAGTCGATCAAAATTCCCTTTTTTTCTGACCTAAAAATTGGAAATAAGGGAGTAAAGTGAGCTAAAGTGCCTAAAGTGCCTAAAGTGAGCTGAAGTGCCTAAAATTGGAGATATCGACCGGGAGATTGAGGCCATTGAAAGGGGACTGGCGGATTTGGATCAGCGCCGGGCCGAGGCCTTGGAGCGGCTCAAGACCCTGAGGGCGGAAAAGAACAGGTTGTGCGTGGCAGAGGCCCCTCCCGGATATGCGCCGGTGGAGGGCCAGCCATTCGTGACGAACCAGTCTTCGGAGGCGGACAAGATCCGGTTGTTCCGGGCGCTTTTCAGGGGCCGGGAGGATGTCTACCCGAGGCGGTTCGAGAGCAAAAAGACAGGGAAGAGCGGCTACCAGCCGGTGTGCCGCAATGAATGGATCAGGGGAATATGCCGGAAGCCTGCGGTCCGATGCGGCAATTGTCCCAACCAGAAATTCTCTCCGCTTACGGATGAGGTTGTCAGGAACCACCTCCTGGGCCGTGATCCTGAAAAGAAGAGTGATCGGGATTTTACCATCGGGGTGTACCCGCTCTTGCCGGATGAGACCTGCTGGTTCATCGCGTCGGACTTCGATCAAGCGGACTGGACCGCGGACGTGTTCCAGTTTGTGGAGACGTGCAGGCGGTTTGATGTGCCGGCCGCTGCGGAGCGTTCCCGATCCGGCAACGGCGGGCATGTATGGACCTTTTTCTCCGGGCCCGTGCCTGCTGCTGTGGCGCGAAAGATGTACTCTTTTATCCTGACCGAGACCATGGACCGGCGTTCGGAACTGGGCCTTCGTTCCTATGACCGGCTGTTCCCCAGTCAGGATACCCTGCCAAAGGGGGGCTTTGGAAATCTCATTGCGCTTCCGCTGCAGAAAAGGGCCCGGGAACAGGGAAACAGCCTCTTTGTGGATGATCGTTTTGAACCCCACCCGGACCAGTGGGCCTTTCTGTCGTCGATCCGGCGGATGGATCTTGATGCGGTCCGGGCCCTTGTTGACGAGGCCATGCGGCGAGGCCGCGTGGTGGGGGTGCGGATGGCGGTTACCGATGAGGAGGATGACGAGCCATGGACCCTCCCTCCCTCCAGACGGCGGGAGCGGGCGCCCATTTCCGGCCCTTTGCCGGAAGCGATCGAGCTGGTCCTGGAAAACCAGATCTACGTGGCAAAAGAGGCCCTGACAGCCCCGTTGAGAAATCGGATGATTCGCCTTGCCGCCTTTCAAAACCCTGAGTTTTACAAGGCCCAGGCCATGCGCTTCCCCACCTATGACAAGCCACATATCATCAGTTGCTGTGAGGAATTCTCCAGGCATATCGGAATCCCCCGGGGGTGTCTGGAGGAGGTCCTCGATCTGCTCCATTCCCTGAAGATTCAGACGACCGTCGTGGACAAACGCTTCGGGGGCAACCCTGTAGATCTTTCTTTTCATGGAAGGCTCAGACCTGAGCAGCAATCCGCGGCAGAGGCACTGTTGCACCACGACACCGGGGTCCTTTCCGCGTCAACAGCCTTTGGAAAGACCGTTGTGGCTGCCTATCTCATGGCGGCGAGAGGGGTAAACACCCTTGTCCTGGTGCACCGCAAGCATTTGCTGGATATGTGGGTGGATCGGCTGAGCCGGTTTCTGGGTATCGAACCTCGAGAGATCGGCCGGATCGGCGGGGGAAGGCGCGAGCCGTCGGGCCGCATCGACGTGGGGATCATTCAGAGCCTTGGCACAAAAGGGGTGGTGGATGATATTGTGGGGGAATACGGGTATCTGATGGTTGACGAGTGCCACGGGATCGCGGCCAGGAGCTTTGAACTGGTGGCCAGACAGAGCAAGGCCAGGTATGTCACCGGGCTCTCGGCCACGGTGACCCGGAAAGACGGCCACCATCCGATTATCTTCATGCAGTGCGGACCTGTCAGGTTCCGGGTGGATGACCGGAAGCAGGCGGAAAAACGGCCCTTCGGGCACAGGGTTATCCTCCGGAGGACCGGATTTATGCTGCCGAAGGTCTTGGCGGAGAGACCAGACCTGCCTATTCATGAACTCTACAAGGCCCTCATCGGAGACGAGGCCCGGAACGACATGATTATTCAGGACGTGGTGAGGACGGTTGCTCAGGGTCGATCTCCGGTCCTGCTGACGGAACGACGGGATCATCTGGAGCTTCTTGCAGGCCGGCTCGGGTCTCTTGTCAGGAACATGATCGTCCTTAAAGGCGGCATGGGCGTCAGGCAGAGGAGTGTCGCTTCGGAGGAGCTGGCCCGCATTCAGGATGGAGAAGAGAGGCTGATTATCGCCACCGGCAGGTATCTGGGCGAGGGATTCGACGATGCCCGGCTGGACACCCTCTTTCTGGCATTACCGGTTTCCTGGCGGGGGACACTGGCCCAGTACGCCGGTCGTCTCCACCGGAACCACGAAGGCAAGAGTGAAGTGATTATTTTCGATTATGCCGACCTGAATATCCCTATGCTGGCCAAGATGTATGAGCGCCGGCGTGTGGGATACAGGAATATCGGGTATGAACTGGATGTGTAGATTTTAAACGGGCACCTCCCGGACACAAATGCTGTTCGTCCGGGATTCCTCCCCTTTCAGCCCCTCTTTTCAGGCTATATCGGCAGATGAAGCCAAGTAAAGACCCCGATCATCTTGAGGCCCATGTAGAACATCACTGCAATAAAGATGTACTTGAGCTGTTTGGCCGGCAACAGGTGGGCCACCTTGGCTCCGACAATGGCCAGGGGGACACTGCACCCTGCCAGGAGGACCCACTGTAGCCAGTTGAGATACCCCGTTGAGTAGGGGGGAAGCCCCTCGACCCCAAGCCCGTTGATCAGAAAGGAGAGGGACCCGCCAAAGGCGGTGAAGATCATGAGGGCCGTCGAGGTGCCCACTGCCTGGTGCATCTTGAATTTGAGGAAATAGACCATGATGGGGATCATGAGCACGCCCCCGCCGATCCCGACAATACCCGAGACAATGCCCAGGGGGATCCCCCACAATATAAATGCGACAATGCTGTTCGATGGTTCATCGGTGATTTGGGGCGGCTTGGCTGTGAGCATCCGCAGTGCGCCGAGGATGACGGCAACGCCGAAGGCGACCGTCAGGACCTTCCCCGGAAGGTGCGAGGCGATAAGTGCCCCGAAAAAGGCGCCGACGGCCCCGGCCATGCCGAAGGTCACCCCTGCCCTCCACAGGACAGCCCCCTTCTTGTGGTGGGTCATGGCGCCGCTGAAGGCCGTGGGCAGGACTACCAGGAGGTTGGTGCCGAATGCGATGCGGATGGCAATGGTGGGATCAATGCCAATGGATGTCAAGGCCCAGAACTGGACCGGGACCATGATAAAACATCCTCCCACCCCCAACATCCCCGAGGCGAATCCTACGCCCACCCCTGTGATCAGCAGGGCAATGATTTGTGCAGCGTGGATTTCCATTTTTCCCCCCTATTTGCTTGTTTCACTTGTACAGGAGCATCTTCTCACAGATGTCCTGCACAGGTCCGCCTGTTGAATGGCAGGGAGCTTCTCCACCATTTCCCTGATCTCCGGCGTGTCTTCCAGCCAGTGTTTGAGATTTCCCAGCACTGTCGCGGCATAAGGGCTGTTATTCCCATCATCCAGCCGATAATAGGCCCACAGCCCCTCTTTTCGGCACCTCAAAAGCCCCGCCGTCTCCAGTATCTTGAGGTGCTTGGATACCGTGGGCTGGGCAACCCCCAGGGCCTCCTGAATCTCACAGACGCATAGCTCGCCATGCTGGAGCATCTTGACGATCTTGACCCGGTTGGGGTCCCGCAATGCCTTCATGACCTTAATGAAATCTTTCATGGCCATTCATCCGCTCCCTTTTCAAAGCATTTTTAAAGTTTATCTTAAACCCAAATCGTGGTATTCTTACCACATCCTGTTGGTTCACGCATCCATGATGTTGTCGGATGACAAGCATGACACTTGATAACAAAAACATAACCCTGACAGCGCCCCTGCTTTCAAAGCTGGCCCGAGTCATCGAGTCCTATCCTGAGGTCCTCTCGGGCTACCTGTTCGGCTCGACGGTCACCGGCCACGCCCGTAAGGGGAGCGACATGGACATTGCCGTGCGGCTTGTCCCGGACCTCTCCGCAGAAAAGCGCTTTCAGATACGGCTTGAACTGATTGACCGAATCGAGAAACTGGTTGATCGTGCCGTGGACGTTGTTTTGATTAACGATGTCGCACTCATTATGCTTAATCAGATATTTTCCTATGGTATACCCGTATTTATCCGGGACATCGAAGACGAAGATAACTTCAAGTTGCTGAAACAGAAAGAATATTTTGATTTTAGGCATTACCTTGAAAGAGATTTCGATCAGATGAAGTGCTATTTCGGAGCAACCGCCCATGATTGACAAGGACGTGATCCAATCGAAGTTGCGCCATCTTCAGGAGTATCTCCAAGATCTTGCCGAATACCGCGACATCACGCTGTCGAACTACACGGCCAGCAAGAAAGACCAGCGCTTCGTCGAACGCACGCTTCACCTGGCTTGCGAGTGTTGCATTGATATCGCTGCCCATCTCGTCTCACGCAAGGCGTTGCGAGTCCCGAAAGACAACAAGGATCTCTTTAGCGTCCTGCATGAAAACCGTATCATTTCGGGTCCAGTGGGGGCGGCTATGAAGAAGATGGCCCAGTTCCGGAATATCGTGGTTCACGACTATGCCCGGATTGACCCGGAAATCGTCATTGGCATTCTTGGCCACGACGTTAATGATCTGAGAAAATTCGCAGCCGAAATCCTCGATTTTCTCGCCTCTCACTAAGCCCATCGGTTTCAGGCCGGAAGTCTTTTGCCGCGCCGCGCAGCGCCCGCATTGACACGCCCTGGAAAAGCAATACATTATGAAAATTTTGGACTGTGCAATATCCACCTCATCACCCCAAGGCATTTTCTTTAAAGCTGATGCCAAATGACTATTCGATGCGATGATGCGGGGCCAGGGTCAAAGGGATGAAGATGGCCAGGGCAACCATTGCTCCGGACTGCCAGACGGCCCGCCATATGTTTCCGTCGAGTCGTTCTGTCTTCATGGTGTGCTCTCCTTGCCTGACTCAAGTTCCATGGTTTGGTGATGGATGGGATACACGTCGCCCGGGCGGGGCTGATAACTCAACTCCACAATGACCCGCACCTGGCCGATGCCCTCGGGTATGGAGGCCTCGAAGGTCTCTGTCTTCGGGGCAAAGGGCTGGATGCTCGTGTCTCGAATAATTCCGAGCTTATGCGTGGGGCCATAGACCATGGCGTTATTCAGGGAATCGGTGGACTGGGGCATGTAGACCTTGCGCTTTGCATAGAGCGTCCGGTCTGTATCGTCTTTGATGGTCACATCCAGGACCAGGCGGTTTTTGGACGGTCACCCGTCCGGAATGCGATGGCCGGCCCTGCTGGTAATTCGGGTCTCCACAAGCACGGTGGGAACCAGTTTGCCGGGGTCGATCTGGGGCCGGTAGAACATGGCCGTCACGTCCATGGGGAGGGCCTCGGCCAGCCGTCTGGACGTGTCCGTGCGATCCTTGAAGTTGGGCGGGCAGGTATGGTCGGCCTTTTCCATGTGACATTCCTGGCAGGTCTGTGTCCCTCCTGCAGGGACGTAGGCGTGGAGGTAGCTTCCATACAGCGTGGCGCACTGAACCGGATACTCGAAATCGAAAACCGGGCCCAGTCCATGACACTGACCGCACATGGCCGATTGGGTCATGACAGGGCTCTTGTGCACCTCCTTAAAACCGTCGTCAGGATGGTCCTCCACATCCGTCTTGCCATAAAGGACGTCCGCTTTCGGAAATCCGTGGACAATACCCATGTCCCGGTGACAGACCAGACAGTTGATGTTCAGCTTCTTCATGGTTGCCTGATCCTGGTTTAGGATTGCTGCAGCGATTTCGGAGGCCACTTTGTCAGAGGCATGGTCGAGATGAGGAAAATGGCACTTAAAGCAGGGGAAGTTCTTTCGCGTAGCCTCATTCGGGTTCTTGACGGCAAGGACCCCTTTCTTGAGATACCCATCCATAAAAATATCCATGATGGACCTGGCATGGTGGGATTTCTCCCACTGGGCATAGATTTCTTCGTGGCACTCTTTGCACCGAGAGGTATCGTACCATGTAAGCAGTTCTTTCAAGGATTGGGCCTGGTTATCCGAGGCGCCCAGAGGGGAGTTCATCAATAAGACGATACCGAAGAATGCGAGGCAACACACCCCTGCGAAGCACTTGCTGCGAAGCATCGCCATGCAAAAGGACTGTACAAGCTTCATCACCCTGTCTCCGTAGAGTTGCCGACCCTTTGGCATCGGTTTTTCCTGTTCACGACACCCTCCCGGCAATAGGTTGTCGGTCACCCCTGATTTCGTTCACCACCCGGTGAACATCCGGAAGGCATCACCTCCCCTTGGGGTTATTGGCGGCGCAATTGCATCCGTTGGCCTTCTTTTCCTTTTCAATCCGCTCCAGGATGGTGGAGCGGCCATGTTGCAGGAGATCGTTCCGGATGTCTTCGGTGGTATAACCGAAGCAGTAACAAATGGTTTCAGATATCGAAACACTAAGTGTCATCTTCTTGTCCTTGTAAGCCCCCCAGTTCCTCGTTCTGATAGGGAAAGGCCTCCCCGATATCCTGGTCCAGATGGGCGATGCAGTGAACCGACTCGAATCCCGGATTGCATTTGGGTCGAAAAATCTCTTTTCGATAGCCGTTCAGGAGCATGATCCCTCCATTTCAATATGGGTCAGCTTACGCCCATTTGCTTAAAGACCCGGTCAATGCCCGCTTCGCCCGGATGCCGAAGCGGGCCCTATGCCGACCTGAATTTCCCTATGCTGGCCAAGATGTTTGGGAGGCGGCGTGCGGGATACAGAAATATCGGGTATTAACTGGATGCATAGGCCCTAAACACGCACCCCCCGGACACCAGCAAAGGGTGTCCGGGGGGTGCGGCAGCATATCAGGCTTTATTTAAAAGCGTTCCAGAAACGCCACTTAAATGATTTTTCCGCGTCGGAGGGGCTCTTTCTATATTTGTTGATCGTGAATTCGCCGGTAACGGCATTGACAAAGGGATATCCTGCCGCGGCCCAGCCGACTACACCGCCGTCAAACAGGTAGACGTTCTTATAGCCGATCTTGGTCAGGAAGCCGGCGATATACTTTGCCCGATGCTTGGTGCGGCACCAGATATATATCTCCGCGTTCGGGTCGGTGATCTTCTTGGGAATCGTATACCAGTGTCCGGCCTGAACATGGTTCGTTCCCTCGATATGAAAGGCCTCAAATTCCGTATCGGTCCTCACATCGATGAGCCAGGCATTGCTTTTCCCGGCCATGACGTCTTCCCAGACCTTATGGAACTGCTCGGCATTGACGATGCGATCCTTGGGAACCAGGCTTCCAATTTCGTTGTTAAATGCCTTTTCATTAGCACCCAAATCTTGTGAAAGGGCAAAGCCCGCGGTACCGATGACAAAAACGATGGCAAGCGCCAGTACAACTAGTCTTTTCATCAAAAAAACCTCCTTTAGGAATTAGTTCAATTGTTCGAATGAATCTTCAAAACCGTTGGAATATGTACCCACCCCCTTTCCGTGTCTGAGTAAACTCCCTGGGTTGCATAAATAAACTGCAAATAACGGTGACATCTCCATCCGTAATGCTTTCGTGAAAAGCACCACTGTGACATCCCCATAATTAGGAAAAAGCAGCCATTATTATTTACCCGAGGGGAAAGTCGAGGATACCGCATCTATCGGGTCTTCGAGCTTTGCGGTGCGTTACTACAGCTTTACACGGACGCCTTGTGTCTGCAGGATCCTCGACTTTTGCAACGCTGGGATGATGAAATCAGCAATAATATATCTTTTAATCATATTTTCGTCAAGGGTCTTCTACAGAAGCTATTACTGAAAAGCCAAGTCCCCCCATTCATACTGAACAACGGCCACCATGGCCATGGCAGCGGTCTCTGCCCTCAGGATCCTGCTTCCAAGGGAGACCGAAATAAAGCCGGCCTCCTCAGCCGTTATAACCTCTTCCCTCGCAAAACCGCCTTCAGGTCCGATGATCCCTATGAATCTGTCTGTTCGGGAAGAATCCCTCAGCAGCGCTTTCAGATCCCGTTTTCCTTCGCCTTCCCACAGAATTGCTTTCAGACCGCTTTCCGTCCGCCATTTTGCTGTCAGTGCTTCAAGGCCGGACGGGGCGGCGATCAGGGGCGGGGCTATCCTTCCTGACTGCTTTGCAGCGCTCCTACCGACTTCATTCCAGTGCCTTAACCGGTGGGCGAATCTCTCCTCTTCAAGCCGGACAATGGTCCGTTGAGAAAAGAATGGAAAGATGGCATCCACACCCAGTTCGGATGTCTTCTGAATCAGATAATCCATCGGGTCGGATTTCAGCAGGGCCTGGCAGAGGATGATTTCGACAGGCGACGGGGGAAGGGAGGGGAGGGGCTTTTCCGGTCTGACCGTCACCTCTCTTCGAGTTGCCGACTGAATGACGGCCTCAAAGCGGGCGCCGCCACCGTCCATGAGCATCAATCGATCTCCCGGCGCCATCCTCAGCACCTTCACCATGTGGCGAGCCTCGGATCCTGTGATAACACATGGTCGGTCCGGTTCAATGGATGCTTCCACAAAAAAGCGCCTCAACATGCGTCCTTCTCATCCGTTCTTGCAGCGATGATGCAGGCCCACTCGCCCTGGTGCAGCGGCTCGTGCGCCTGTAGGCTATTTTCTGAGAGTGAAACAACGACCTCCCGGACCTGGTCCTTTAGAATCCCGGAAAGGATCAGCCTTCCCCCGGGGCCCATGAGACCCGGAAAAAAGGGCATCAGCCTCAGGATCTCTCCCAAGATCAGATTGGCGCAGACAAGAGAGAATTCCTTTTTTAATTCTTCAACAGGAAGGGGAGAAAGCTCGATGAGTTCGGAGGCCTTATTCAGCCGGATATTCCGCCCGGCCCAGCGGATGGCCTCCGGGTCCGTATCCAGGGCCAGGACATTTTCTGCGCCCAACTGTACCCCGTATATGGCCAGGATGCCGCTCCCGGTGCCCACGTCAAGGAGGGACCAGGGTCTCCTGAGCGGCACCCGCTCCATGGCCTCGAGGCACATCCGGGTGGTGGGGTGCTGGCCGGTCCCGAAGGCAGGGCCGGGGTCCATGCGGATGATATGCACAACATCCGTCGTCTCCGGGAGAGGTTCCCAGGCAGGGAGGATGAGGAGCCCGGGCGTCACCCGGGTTGGACGGAAAAACCGGCGCCAGGTGAGGCCCCAGTCCTGGTTTTGCACCTCTTTGAGTTGGATCACCGGGGAGGGCACGTCGGGGAGTATCTCTTTCAGATCGTGGACGTACAGCCCGATTCGGGCACTGATCTCCTCCAGGTCCGGCTGGAAGGGGAGATAGGCCTTCAATGTGCGGTCCTGGAAGTCTTCCGATACCACGCCGGTGCAGCCCATATCAAAGAGAAAGGAACTCAGCGGGTCCTGCAGGACAGGGTCTGCCTGAATGGAAATCTCCAGCCATGATGTGGGTTGGGTATTGCTCGAACGGGCCATGGCTTTTTCCCGGTCCAGGCCCCCGCCGGATGGGCAGGGGCCCAAACAGGCTCAGGCCTTTTGAAATACATAGTTTAACTGGCCGTTGGGGAGCTGGTTCACCCGGGTGGTCATCTCCATACCCACCTGGATCTCGTCCTCCGGCACATCATCGGCGATACGGCCGAACACCTTGTAATTTCCGTAATCCAACAGCGCGATGGCATAGGGGAGGTCGTCGCCGAATCCGATGGGGGCGAACTCCAGTTTGCTGTAGCTCACGAGTCTGCCTTTGCCGGAGACGTCGAACCATTCCATATCGCTGGAGAGGCAGGCATAGCAGTCGGCCCTGGGTGGGAAAAAGACCCGGCCGCACACCTTGCACCGCGTCCCCATGACCTTGCCCTGATCCAGATAGTCGATAAAGTCATTGACCTTGGTGATGGAGGTAAAGCTTACGGTTCCGAATCTCTTGAAGCGATCATCTATCTCTTTTTTCTGTTTGGCCATCTCTTACCTCCCCAAAATGCTGACGTTTCCATAAAGGCCCACGCCGCCGATGTTATGAATCAGACCGATCTCCGGATCCTTCACCTGCATATCTCCCGCCTCGCCGCGGAGCTGTAACACAATGGTCCGGATCTGGGACCCACCGGTTGCGCCGATGGGGTGGCCCTTTGAAAGAAGCCCCCCGTCCACATTCACCGGGATGCTCCCTTCTTTGTAGGTTTCCTTCGCCTTGATCAGCTCCTTACCTTCTCCGGGTTTGGCAAAGCCCAAGTTTTCGTAGGCCATCATCTCGGCAATGGTGAAGCAGTCATGGACCTCGGCCACATCGATATCCTTGGCCGTAATGCCGGCCATCTTGTAGGCCTGCTCCCCGGCCTGCTGGGCCACGGTCAACCCGGTAAAGAGATCTCTCCCCGCCAGATTCACGGCCGTGGATGCGGCTCCCAGGCCCAGGACCCATACCGGCTTTTTGGAGAACGCCCTGGCCTTTTCCTCGCTGGCAACGATCACGCAGGAGCTGCCATCCGCATTGGCACAGCAGTCCCCGACCCTGAGCGGGCTGGCCACCGGGTTGGACATGGGGCTCTCCGGGTCTGAAAACATCTCGAAGGTGACGGGCTTTCGATAGACGGCCTTTTCATTGATCTGGCCGTAAGTTGCCGCTTTTACCCGAATCCGGGCCAGGTCCTCGGGAGTGGTCCCGTAGCGTTCCATGTGGGCCCTGGCATACATGGCATAATATGCGGGCATCATGGTCCCGAAGGGGCTCTCCCACTGGATGTCGGCGCCCCGCCCCATCCTCTCCTGGGATTCCGCGGATGAGATCTCCGACATCTTCTGAAATCCGATTACGGCCACCACATCGTGCAGGCCTGACTTCACGAGTGAATAAGCCACCCGCAGCCCCATACTGCTGGATGAGCAGAGGCTCTCCAGGTAACAGGTCGGTTGGGGAACGAGCCCCAAATACTCGGCAAAGACCCCGGCCGGCGATCGCTGCTTGTCATATTCCGGGGCCGAACAGATGATGGATGCATCAATATCTTTTGCGGATATCTGCGCATCCTGCATGGCGTCCCTGAATCCCTCAAAGGCCAGTTCCCGAATAGAGCCGGGATATCCCCGCACAAAGGCGGACTGACCCACGCCGATAATTCCTACTTTCGCCATAATACCCTCCAGACTATAAGTTGAATGTGACTAAAATGAGCTGAAATTTAAAGTGTCTAAAGTGAGCTGAAATGCACAAATTGGTTAAAGTCAAGATTTTGAAATATAGAAAAAAAGCGAGTCGGGGTCAAGCGCAAAAACCGGACACGGCAATTCTCAATTTGCAAAGATGACTTTGTGAGAGCGGCTTTCCCCGCCAAAGACGGGATCTGCGACCAGCCGCAAACGTCGTGGCAAGATGCCGCTCACACAGCGGTATTGCGTCGAGACCCCTTCACAATAAGGATTGCCGAGCGACTATCAGGGACGGGGGGATTTCAGAAAGAGGGCAAGGACGGATCCGGTAAGGATGAGCCCGCCGGTCAGGGCGATCCCCAAATCAAAAAACCCGGTATCAGCCATCATCCCGATTCCGATGGGGATGGCCCCGCCTCCAAAAACAAAGGCCGCAGGGACAGTGAGCGAGACAGCCACGTTCCGTGCATCGGGGGGACCGATGGCGGAGAGGGCGGCAAATCCGGGCGGAAAAAAACATCCGGCAATAACCGGCTGGAGAAAAACGAGGGCCACGATCCAAGCGTCCGAGACCGTGCCAAGGAGTATGGTCAGCAGGCCTGTGATCAGAAATACGCCGCTGATGGTCAACTTCGGCCCGATGCGGTCACTCAGCCAGCCGGCCACAAATGCCATAAATACACTGGGAATCCGCGAGAGGGCCACCAGCATGTTGGCCCAGTTGCGGTGAAGTCCCTGATCGGCCACCAGATAGAGGGGCAGCATGGTGTAAATGCCCAGGGTCCCACAGATGCCGAAAGAGAAAAGGAGCGCCATTATCCAGAAGGAAGGTTCTGCGAAGAGGTTTTTCAGGGATCCGAAATTCGGCGCCTGTCCGGGAAACTCGCCTCCCTTTCCGAAGAGATAAAAGGCCGCAGCGGCCATAATGGAACCGATGCCCAGGAAGACGATCACGCCCCGCCATGGAAACCAGTACATGAAGGCTTCGGCCAGGAGCGGGGCCGCAACGAACCCGAGATTGGGGGCCAGCTCGTGAACCGCAATTGCCTTGCCCCAGTGCCTGGGGCCGACCAGGGAGGTGAGGGTGGCGATGCCTGAGGGGAGATAGATCCCTGCCGACAATCCGAGAAGGAATAGGGTGACGCGGACGGTCCATAAGCTGTTGCATATGGAGAGGCCCAGCAGGGCCATTCCGACCGAGAGGGCGGACAGGAGGATGGTCTTGCGGTGATTAAGACGGGAGGAAAGAAATCCCGAGCAAAGAAGTGAGATGAAATATCCGACGGAAGTCAGGAAGAAGAAGGAAGCGGCCTCTGCATGGACAAGGCCCAGATCGGTTTCAATACTCGACAACAGGGGCGCAAACACGATCCTTCCGATGAAATTCAAAAAGAAAATGGTCGTCAGAAAGAGAATGGGGGCCAGTTGTGAGACAAAAGGGACATCCTCGTCACCACGGGAGGCCGGTCTGTCACCATTTTTGCGAGTTCGATCCATGATCTGATCAATGTGCCTTTGTTTACATATGTTGTAACCGTTTACGGGTTCAGAACCCGCCCTGGCGCGACTGACCGAATTTGGACCTGTAATCCAGTTTGTTCCGGTGCAGTATGATTCGAGGCATGCACCATGATTCTCCAGGTCTGGACCAGGGGTTCCAGGGTTCAAGGCTGACACTTTTTCAGTGAAATGCCAATGCAACTCACGAGCCGCTTGAAACACTCTGGTTTTTTTGATATTGACTCCCCATTAGGCGTTGAACGCCTTGCGCCTAATGCCTTGTGCCTAACGCCTTGTGCCTATAAACTATAAAAGCGAGCTTTTTGCAACCATGAATGCATATTTGAAGGCCCTTCGATTGCCCTTTCTTGCAGGTTCCATTATTCCGGTCATCCTGGGCGCTGCACTGGCCCTCACGATAAACAGCTTTTCTATCCTACTGTTTGTCATATGCGCCGCGGGAATTGCCGGTCTCCACCTGGGCGCTAACCTGCTTAACGATTATTTTGACAACCGGGGGAGCGATCCGGTCAATGTGCACATCACCCCTTTCAGCGGCGGCAGCCGGGTGATTCAAGATGACAACCTCTCCCCCCGGGTCGTCCTCGCCATGGCCCTCTTCTGTTTTGCCGTCGGTCTCGGGGTGGGCGTTTGGCTGGTCTGGTGGGGGCGTCCTCTGGTCATTCTCTTCGGGCTTCTGGGTCTGGGGGCCGCATGGGCCTATTCCACGCCTCCCCTGCAGCTCATGTCCCGGGGGTGGGGGGAGGTGGCGATCTTTTTTGCCTTCGGGCCCCTGGTCACCCTGGGGACCTATTATGTCATGACCGAATCCCTGAGCTGGCCTGCCTTTTTCATCGGCGCGCCTCAGGGCTTCTTCATCACCGCCGTCATCTGGATCAATCAATTCCCCGACTACGAGGCGGATCGCAGGACAAACAAGAAAAACCTGGTGGTGAGATTGGGGCCGGCTCTCTCCAGATATCTATATTGCGCGATTATGCTGATGGGTTTTGTCTGTGTCTTGTTTCTGATTCCGGTGATGGGCGTTACCCGGTTGATTCTGATCTCTTTTATTGCGTTTCCCCTGGCATTCAAGGCCATGCGGATTCTGTGGCGTGAATACCTCCTGTATACAGGGATCATACCTGCTCAGGCCCTGACCATTCAGACCCTGATCGCCCATGGGCTCCTTCTTGCTGTCGGCATAATCCTGGGAGGATATATTCAGGGAGCCTGATGTAGTCGCTGCATTTTGTTCACAAAGGGGATGCCGGATCACCCCAAAAGGGGATAGGATCTCCGAGACGTTATTATTGCAGGATGCCATCTATGCAGATTAAGCAGCAACCGAATAAAAAAAGTCCCGAGCTGTCCGTCTTTACGGTGATGATCTCGCGAGGTCTGGGAAAGGTCCGGAGTTTCAGCTTTTCCTCTCGTTTTCTGTTGTGGGGGTCCGTTATTTTTGTCCTTTACATCATCGGGTCGGCCATGGGGACTTCCCTCTATTTTAGTGGCCTCAGAGATGATATGGATCAGTCCGAGCGGGTAAAGCAACTGGCGAATGAAACCGAGGAGACCCGGCGGGAACTTTATCAGGCCAGACAGCGGTTGAAGCTTCTGGAAGATACCCTCTACACGCTGCAGGGTAAGGAGAAGAAAGAGGTTGGCGCCCCAAACACAGAAGACTCACATGGGGCCTCAACCGTATCCGTATCCGAGGAAAAGGTCCGGAACAGCCCCGAAGGAGAAGCATCTCCTGAGCCTCTTGTCAGTATTCAGCGACTGAGGGTGAAAAGAAACGGCGAGAGATTTTCTGTGAATTTCAGGCTAACCAGGACAACGCCCGACGGGAGTCAACTCTGTGGGCATCTCTTTATCATTGCTGCCAATACTGCATCTCATCCGCATCGGTTCTGGACCTACCCCAAGGTGGATCTCAAGGACGGCGTCCCGGTCGACCATACCCTCGGACAAACCTTCAAGGTAAGGAACTACAGGATCATACAGCGGAGCCTCTTGATTGGTTCGGGAACCGAGTCCCCCCCTCTTTTGAGCATCCTGGCGTACGACACCACCGGAAATCTGATCCTGGACGAGGCCTTCGCCATAGACGAGACACTATGATTGGGTGGCGAGGAGGGCGCAAGCGCCGAGTGCAGAATGTACGCTGTGAACCTGTGGAGTTGTTGAGCCGTTCGGAATAGCGCCGCCAGGCGTCCAGTATCCGGCAACCTGCGATTTCAATCTTCAAGCATCTTCAATGTATTCAAGCGTAAGGCTGTCCTCCCACGGATCCGCCTTTGTGACCCTTACGGAAATTTCCTGGCCCTGGCGGAGGATCACCCCATTCTTTCGTTTTAAATCCACCATCATGAGAAAATCCGGCAGTACCACCCGGTATTTTGTTTTCA